>SVRG01000083.1 GCA_015064965.1 Oscillospiraceae bacterium | reverse complement strand
ATTTATGCTCATATGCAGACTGCCATATTCGGTATCCACATACCAGCGAAGGTCCTTCTTCACTCGGTAGCGGCGTATATAGTTTTATTTTTGGTTCGTATGATACTATTTGCGAAACTTTTGATGACAGCGCAATAGGCAGCGACCAGTTTAAACCGCGTGGCAAAGTGAGTACTTTCATATCGCGCGGAATAGAAAGCAGCTTTATAATTAACAAAGTTGCTGCGTTAATGCGTTATTTAAGCAGACTTTCAATGCGCGTAATAGGTGTATTCTTAATTTCTTCCGGACTTTTTACGCTTGCGGTGCAATCCATGGTTTATGTTCTTGCCCATCTTGCTGAAAAGGACAATAACTCTCTATTGAGCGCAGCTGTTGCAGCTTTTATGATATTGATTGGAGTGCTTATGCTTTTGTCAAAAAAAGCTTTTTGCACAGCAGTTTCAGAAAGTAGGTTGTTCGGAAACTTGGCCAGAAGTTTTTGCGGCTTCAAAGAGCGTAGTTTTAAAATAGAGGGCGGAGCAACCGGTAAAAAGAACTTTGCTTTTATTTATGGACTTTTATTCGGGGTGCTTTCGTTTTTTGTGAACCCTGTTATTCTTTTGGCTTTAATAATCGCTATTTTCGGTGCATACATTGTGGTTTTGAATACGGAGTGCGGATATAATCTAATGATATTTATGCTTCCGTTTTTGATTGTTCTTCCACACCCATCAATTTTGCTCGCCGGACTTACGATATTTACGTTTTTCAGTTATATAATAAAGCTGGTGCGTGGCAAAAAGTATTTTAAGATGGAGATAATGGACATTCTTGTAATGTGCTTTATGTTTGTCATGCTTCTTGGCGGCATAGTTTCTTATGGCGGTTCGCAGTCTGTTCAGGCCGCTGCAATTTATACTACGCTTATTTTAGGATATTTTTTGACTGTAGGGCTTGTAAATACAAAAGAAGCACTGAAAAGAACTGTTTCTGTTCTCGGTATATCGCTTTTAGCGGTCTCGGTTATCGGTCTTTATCAGAATTTTACCGGTAATGTTTCTGCGGAGTGGATAGATACAGAAATGTTTGATGCCATTGAAGGCAGAGTTGTTTCAACATTTGAGAACCCGAATATGCTTGGAGAGTACTTGATTTTACTTTTACCGATGCTTGCCGGAATAGCATTTGGGGAAAAGCAATCTTTTAAAAAAAGCAGCCATCTTGTATGTTGGGCACTCGGAGTTGTTTGTTTGATTTACACTTGGGCGCGTGGTGCATGGCTCGGATTTTTGTTTGCGGCAGTGCTTTTTATGCTAATGTGGAACCGAAAAGCAATGGGATTTATAGTAGCTGCGCTTTTTGCGTTGCCGTTTGCAATTCCGTTCTTGCCGGAAAGTATTGTTTCCCGCTTTGCAAGTATTGGCGACCTTTCAGATACTTCAACAAATTATCGTGTGTACATTTGGCGCGGAAGTGTCAAACTTGCTTCTGATTATGCATTTACCGGTATAGGAGTTGGCAGAGAAGCCTTTAATAGCTTGTATCCTTATTATTCTTTTGCCGGTATTGAAACTGCACCCCATGCGCACAATCTGTTTTTACAACTGTTTATAGAAGTTGGAATTTTTGGATTTGCTATTTTCTTTGCTGTATTGATTTGCTTGATACAAAACGGATTCTCTCTTGCAAAATGCGGCAAGGATAAGGAAGTACGACTAATAGGATGCGGCGCATTTTGCGGTGTCCTCGCGGCATTACTCCAGGGAATGACTGATTATATCTGGTATAATTACAGAGTATTCTTCATCTTTTGGATCGTTATAGGTATAGCATCTGCGGCGCGTAGAATTGACTATGCATTAAGAGTTAAAGAAAATGCATATTTGAATACGGGCGACGATTTCGCGGAACTAACAGTATAGGAGAAATAAAATGGCAGAACAGAGCAACAAAAGTTTTAGATTTAATATAATAGATGTTTTGATAACTATCGTCATAGTAGTGGCTCTTGCACTTTTTGTTATGATAATGGCTAATTCATTTGGCGTTAATGCATCTACTGATAAAGAGAATAAGACTATTGAGTATACGGTACAGTTTAAAGGTATCCGAGCAGAATTTGCTGATAATATAAAGGTTAATACCACTGTTGTGGATGGGCAAAAGAGACACAACCTTGGCAAAATAGTATCAGTTTCTGACCCCGAACTGTATCAAACTGAAGTATATGATGAAGAAACTCGTAGCATGAAACTTGCAACAAATCCTGATTATATCACGGTTGAGATTAAAGTCAGTGCTGACGGATATCTGGACGATGGAATGTATTATCTTAAAGAGAGCGACAAGGAAATCGGTGTTGGAACTTTTTTGTATATCCATCTCCCGGATTTTTGCGGTTCCGGATATGTTAGTGCGATGAAGGTGAAATAAGGAGAAAGACGATGAAAAAATCCAGAATTAATATACTTGATTTTTTAATTATCGCATTGGTTGCGCTTTGCATTGTGGGTGCAGTTTTACGCATGTATGCAAAAAGCAATGAGGACAAATTCGGCGATTATACTGCGACCGTTTCTTTCTTGATTCAGGATGTTCAAAATGAGTCAAAGGATTTGATAAAAGCAGGTGATAGACTTTACAGCGAAGCTTATGGCTGCGAGTTTGGTACGATAGTAGGAAATGTTATCAATACCAATGCTGTTTATTATGCAGAAGACGACGGTGAAATTATAAGAGTTGAGTCCGGAATAAACCCGGAAACAAACGAGCCATATCGTGTTGATTTGTACGGCAAGTTTGAATGCAATGGCGCGTGGACTGCAGAAAACGGCTTTTCAATCGGAGGAACGCAGTATATTGCTCCTAATATGAGTGTTGCTTTATCATTCCCGAATATTAAGGCAACTGTGCTTATTTTAGATGTAGAAGTAGAAAAAGCAAAATAAATTACTCTAAAATGCTTGCATTTCTCAATAATATTTGATATACTAACAAATAAGCAGATGTGTAATTGATTTTGCACATGAAACAAAGGAGCGTATTTCCGTATGATGACTCAAGAAGTTACAATTACAAACAATGTTGGTTTGCATGCCAGACCTGCCACTTTTTTCATTCAGAAGGCTACTTCTTACAAGAGCTCAATTTGGATTGAGAAAGATGACCGCAGTGTAAATGCGAAGAGTCTGCTTGGTGTTCTTTCTCTCGGTATTGTAAGCGGCATGACTATTTCGTTGGTTGCAGACGGTCCCGATGAAGCGGAGGCGCTTGCCGGACTTAAAGAGCTTGTTGAAAGCGGTTTGAACGAGTAAAAGAATAGGATTTGACTGGCGAGCATAACGTTTTTCGTTGTGGTCGCCTTTCTTATTGGTGGATTTTATGTCAAAGGTTGAAACAAATGAAGAACGCCTTGAGCGATTGCTCACTAAAGCCAATACTTTGCCGCTTCGCCCTGGTGTATATATAATGAAGAATAATGCCGGCGATGTGATCTACGTTGGCAAATCGCGGAAACTGAAAAACCGCGTATCTCAGTATTTTCAAAACAGTCAAAAAGACTATAAAACAACTAAGATGGTTGCGTCGGTTCATGATTTTGACTTTTTCCTTTGCGATACTGAGATGGAAGCGCTTACTCTCGAAAATGTTCTGATAAAAGAGCATTATCCTAAATATAATATCAATCTTAAGGATTCAAAGAGCTATCCTTATATAAAGGTAACAACCTCGGAGGAGTATCCGCGGATCATTGTTACGCGAAGTCGCGGTGCTGACAAATCGAAATACTTCGGTCCGTATTCAGGTGCAGGTGTTGCTTATAACATAGTTGATACAGTTTGTAAAACGCTTGGACTTCCCAATTGTAAGCGTCAGTTCCCACGCGATATCGGCAAGGAGCGTCCATGTATATATTATCAAATCGGACAATGCATGGGAACTTGTAAAAAAGGAAACTCAAAAGATGATTATTCGGCAGCGATCACAACTGCGCTTCGGGTGCTTAGCGGAGATTTTTTGATCGCCAAAGAAGAACTGGAAAAACGGATGTACCGTTTTGCAGAAACTGAGAATTTTGAAGCGGCTGCAAAATGCCGGGACAGCATAGCGGCACTTGAAAAAATATCCGAGCGTCAAAAGGTAGTATCTTCGCCCAAAGCAGAGCAGGATGTTGTTGCTCTCTACAGCGATGATAAATGCAGTGTGATTTCTGTGTTTTACATCCGCGCAGGTATGCTTGTTGATAAGGATGAGTTTGTGTTCAGTGCGGACGAAATTATTACAGCGGACGATATACCGACTTTTTTATGCGGACTTTACCATACAAGGGAATATATTCCGCGTGAGATTTTGTTGTATGATGACACGGATTCAGAGAGCATTGAAGCGCTTGGCGCATTGCTTTCAGAAAAAGCGAACAGAAAAATAAGTGTTCATATCCCAAAACGCGGTGAAATGAAAAATCTTTGCCGCATGGTATATGATAACGCTGCAGAAAAAGCAGCGAAGTTTAAGGATGCGAGTGAGCGTGATAACAAAATGCTTGCGAAGCTTGCGGCACTTCTTTCTTTAGAAGCACCGCCTTACCGTATAGAAGCTTATGACATTTCAAATCTTGGTAAAGAGCATATTACTGCAGGTATGGTAGTCGCCGAAAACGGAAAATTAAAAAAGAAAGATTATCGTTCATTTTCAATACGTACTACAAGCGGTATAGACGACTACGGTGCAATGCGCGAGGCGCTTTCGCGCAGACTTTCGCATCTGTCTGATGAAGATGGCAGTTTCTCACTTCGACCTGATCTGATTCTGCTTGACGGTGGTGCAGGTCATGTTTCTGTTGTGAAATCATTGCTGGAAGATCTTCATATAAATATTCCGGTGTATGGAATGGTAAAGGACGAACACCATAAAACACGTGCACTCAGCGATGGCGAAAACGATATCAGTATTGCGAGAGAGCAAAGCGTTTTTGTTTTTGTTTACGGTCTGCAGGAAGAGGTTCACCGTTTTAGCGTTAGCAGAATGGACAGTGCCAAGCGTAAAACGCTCAAACGCTCTGTGCTTGAAGATATCAAGGGAATAGGCCCAGCCAAAGCTAAAAAAATTTTAAAAGCGGCGGGTACTATTACGGCGCTGAGAAACGCTGACATTGGAAAAATGGCGGAAATGGGAATATCCGCAAAGGATGCCATTTTGATTGCCGAATACTTCAAATCGAAAGAGGAAGACAAAAAATGAGAATTATAACCGGCAGTGCCAAAGGTATAAAACTTTGCACTCTTGAGGGAGATGCAACAAGACCGACCTCGGAGCGCGCCAAAGAAGCACTGTTTTCAATGATACAGTTTGATATAGAGGGTAGGCGAATTCTTGATTTGTTTGCGGGCTCCGGGCAGCTTGGGCTTGAGGCTGTCAGCCGCGGTGCTGCTTTTTGCATGTTTACCGATGCGTCGCCAGATGCAATTTCTATAGTGAGAAAAAACATTGAGAAAACCCATTTTGTCGATAAATGCAAAACTGCAATTGCAGATTATCGCAATTTTTTGCGCAAATCCGAAGGGCGGGAAGGGTTTGATATTGTTTTTCTTGATCCGCCATACGCGTCTGACGCGCTTACCGATGCGCTTTTTCGCATATATAAGACAAAACTTATGAGACACGGCTGCCTTTTGGTATGCGAAAGTGAGAGCGGAGATATGCGAATATTTGAAAAAGAGCCTATGCTTGCCGGCATGTATAGATCGGTAAAAAAGAAAAATTACGGAAGAGTTCATATAGAAATACTTACACCGTGTGAAGAATATTATAATAATGATGGAACAGAAAATGAGTAAAAAACTTGCACTTGTCACCGGAAGCTTTGACCCGATCACAATCGGGCATCTTGATATAGTTTCCCGTGCTGCAAAAATTTTTGACAGCGTTATTGTTGTTGTTGCGCACAACGAGGAGAAGCAATATATGTTTACTCCCGCTCAAAGAGTTGAAATAGTTAGGGAAGCGATAAAAGACTATGAAAATGTCAGCGTTGAGCTTTGTGACGGATACGTTGCTGATTTTGCCAAGAACCATGCTGCAGATGCATTTGTACGCGGTATTCGCGGCGATGCAGATGTTGCATATGAGCAGAACATGGCAAATATTAATTTTGCCAATTCCGGTGTTGATACATGGTTCCTTTTTGCAAATCCGATGTATCATGACATAAGTTCAACACGTGTCAGAGAAGCTTTGAAAAACAAACATGCACTTGATACGCTTATGGAAACACAATCGGCAAAAAAGGCGCTTGAGTTTCTCGGCGAGTAATGCCAGTGTAAAAAAATAGCATAAAATTGTAAAATATATTGACTTGATTGAACAGAAATAGTATACTAAATGTATAAAAAGCACAAATCATTGTGCAAATTTTGGAGGATTCAAATGACTAAAAAGATTTTGGCTATCGTTATGTCCGCATTGCTTATGTTCTCAACATTTGCAATGGGTGTTTTCGCTACTGAAGCAGTAGAAACCACTGCTGCTGAAGAAGAAGTGGTACTTGACGAAGTTCTTGATTACATCACCGCTGAAGAAGCTGATGCAGCTGTTGCTGCTGTTGAAGCTAACAAGAACGACTTTATGGCTTACATTCAGTTTGGTGCAAGCAAGGACAATGACGGTCTTACCCCTGAAACTCCCAAGCCCAATCTCGGTGCAGCAGACGGCACCGGTTCTTCCGGACTTCTTTATGCAAACGGCGGCGGTACTCTCGTTGCTACCGGCAAGCTTTATGTCGGTGCTACATATACTTTCCCCGAGTATCAGAACACTCTTGTAATTACTTCCAATGACGGAACCACCGACTTTAAGAATCCTGAACCCACCACCAACCCTGCGTGCGCGTTCAAGATTAAGCTCGGTGCAACTTGTACTTTTGTGAGTGACACAATCATTGACGACATCATTCTTTTCAGCGAGCATGACAATTCTTCCGGAGTTATCAGAATTACTAACAATTCTACTCTTGTAATTGGTGAGAATGTTGTTTCTGCCGCTAATACAAACCCCGATTGGCTGCTTCCTTGTCACCTTTCTCTTTATGTAGAAGAGGGATCGACTCTTATCGTAAAGGGCGGTACTTTTGACCGCATCTCCGGCGGCGGTAACGTTTACCTTGCTGACTCGGTTGTTGTTGAAGAAAAGATCGTTGAGGTTAAGACCGACGAAAACGGCATGATTGTTCCTTCTATCGAAATTACTCTTCCCGCAAGTGTTACTCAGGCTACTCCTGAAGAAACTACAGCTCCTGTAGTAGAGACTACCGCTCCTGTAGAGGCTCCTGCGGCTGAAGGCAGTGTTCCTGTAGGTCTTATCATCGGCATCGTAGCAGCAGTAGTTGTTGTTGCAATTGTTGTTGTAGTTGCTACCAAGAAAAAGAAATAAGATGTTTAATTGACAAAAGCGAGTGCATTGCATTCGCTTTTGTATTTTTTGAACAAAAAAGTTTACATTATGTATTTACATTGGCGTCAAAATGCAGTACATTAAAAGTGTAAAAATGTTTTTTGGAGGTATAAACATGAAAAAACTTTTTGTCGTTATGCTTTCTGCAATGTTGCTTGCTTTTTCTATGGCAATGATTGTAAATGCAACCGAATATGTTTACTATGAAAACGATTTTTCCGACGCGGCTACTATTTCCGATTTTACACAGTATCGCGGTGAATGGGTTATAGAGAACGGTGTTCTTAAACTCAAAGGCGCTGGAAAAGTTGGTATTGAAGACCAGGTGTTTATGCTTTACACCGCAGATAATGCTATCATGAATCTCACTGACTATATCCTTGAGGTTGATATCACCCCTAACGCACTCGCAGGTGTACTTGCACGCTGTGATACGGCTCTTGCGTATGCAGAGAGTGCAACGGGTTACTGTGGTTATCAGGCTGTTCTTGACTATTCTACAACTACAAGTAACGGCTCCACTAAGGAGAGCTTCTCCATGGGCAGTGCCAATACTGCCGGTGGCTGGGTAGGCGCATTGGGTGCAGCCTCGATTCCTTCAAGCCGTAATATTCTTCACCATTTTAAGATGACGGTAGAAGGTCCTGCACTTACCGTTGTTGTAACC
>SVRG01000082.1 GCA_015064965.1 Oscillospiraceae bacterium | reverse complement strand
CCTTGATGCCCGCCTTTTCCCAGCGGATACCGTTTTTAGTATACTCATCGCCACCGCTTGCAAAGTTTACACCGTCTTCACCGACAGTGCCGCTGTAATCGGGGGCTTTTCCTGTTTCTGCCACGGGAATTGCAACGTTCAGATACGGTATTTTAATCTTTCCGTCATCAGCAATTTGATAACTGTAATCGCAAGTTCTGCAAGCATAGGTTATAAAACCGTCCTGTGTTTCTGCGTCATAAAAGATATGCTTTTCTTCGGTGATATTATTTTCGCAAGCAGTGCAGAAAATAAAATGCTTTTCCGCATCGAATTTAAGCGAAGCATCTTCGTTATACGAATGATTGCACTCTAACTCGTAAACCTTTGACCAAAGCACTGCGACTCTCTTGGAAGAAGAAATTTCAAATTCGCTCACCTTATCGCCCATGACAGTAAAGTTCGGCTTATCCGAGAATGCGTAATCTTTTTCAAGTCGAACCGTAACCTTCGCTTGATATTTACCCGCAAACATCACGGTATCATCCCCCGCAGGCTCATCATTGTGATACCATTCAACCGATATGCCGCTAACACCCTCTGCCTTGCAGGAAAGCACATCGGGCGAAAGCACCATTCCGTATGCGTTCGTACCGTCGATATTGAGTCGCTCAATTTCCTTTCTCGTATCTCTTCCTGACATATAACCTCGTCTATCCGCACTCGACATATGATGCGTGACAACTATCGTTGAAGAGCCGATACTACCGGTATTTCCAAGTGTCTGCGGTGACCATTCGCCAACGGGCAAAACCTTTCCGTTAAGTTCAACCGTATTTCTTTCGGGGTCAAACATATCCGCCGTGAGTTTTATGCTTCCTACATCGGATGCCGGATGATACTGATATCCGTATCTCTGTTCGTGTCCTATAACATAGGGATACCAATATCCGTTTTGAGTGAGATTCAAGGTCGGAACTGATAAAACACGAAGATGATTTGTGCTGAAAGTTCCGTTTTTAACTGATATTTTAGCATTCTGCGAAGTGCCAAAAACATCAGCATTTCCTTTGCCATGAAAAGTTCCGCCATTTATAATGGTGTTACCGCCGAGAAGTCTTAAACATGCTGCTCTTGAATAAGAAACATCTACATCATTGTCCCCTTCTTCGATAAAGGTTTCAATATGCGAAAAGCCTCTTCCGATGAAAATGCCGTCATTTATCATAAGAGTTCCGTCGTTTACCGTGATACAGTCTCCGTTTACCTGCTGCCATGCATATCCGTCATAGCGAGCACCAATTGCCACACCTAGAACTCCAAACTGTAAGGCATAGTCAAGCAAATGCCTTAAATCGTAAACGTCTCTGCCGTCGTATATCCACATTTTTTTAGAGCGTCCTGCTTCCAATGTGCCTCCGTTTACGTTGACTATACCGCCGTCAATCTCCAAAACATTCCTGTATTTTACAGCATCGTTGAAATATCTTATAACACCGTCTTCGTCTCTTGGGGAGGTCATTTTACCATAGCAGAAAAGTGTACCCGAATTATCGCCGCTTGTGTCTTTGATTGTAAGTTCTGCACCCTTTGGTACTCTTATCATGGTGGTTTCCACACCGGTTTCTGCATTGAGTTCAACAGATTTTCCGTTCAGATTTAAAGTCTTTTTGCCTTTGCCGACAATAATCCAGTAATCCCCCACATCACTTACCTGACAGGTGTAAATAATGTCACGGGTAACGATAATATCCATGTCACCATCGCTCTCAAGGCATGCAACAAGGTCTTCTATTGTCGCCACCTCGTTGTAGTTTTTTTCCTCTGCACCTACAACAACTATGCATACGAGCATAATAATGAGTGCAAACAAGATACCAAACAGTTTTTTCATAATTGCCTCCTTCTTTCGTCACTTGACGGAAATAGATATATATGCTAAAATATATATAAATTTAAGGGGACGGTCTCTGTTTCGTTGGCGCGCCACAGAGACGTTTACATGAGATTGTAAACGGGGTACCCCTTTTTAACAAGGCAAGGTTTGTATACCCTCCTTCTATACCCTGTAATTTAATTCTAAATTACATACATATCAAAAGTCGCCACACAAATGCAAAATAAAAGTGCGGGATTGCCGTTTTTTCGCATTTTTAGTGTGGGATGCGGTGTGGGATTTGTTCTTCGGGGTGAAAATCAAAGGAGATTACTTATGAAAAAATACTACGCACTACTTTTGCCATTTTTACTATGTTTAATGTCGGGATGCTCTGAAATCGGAAGCAAAACGTCGGACGTTTCTGCAATCTACGTCGCAACCGCAATTCTTTCTATACTTATGCTTGTGAGTTATTTTCTTCTGATACGCAAGAAGGAAAAGTGGCTTGTTATTCTGTTTGTTTCGGTTGTTATTATCAATACAGGATATCTTTGGCTATCCCAAACAACAACGCTTGACTCTGCACTTATGGCGAACCGACTGTCATATCTCGGCTCGGTATTTATGCCTCTTTCGATGATGATGACAATTATCAAGGTATGCAAATACCGCTATAACAAACTTGTCCCCGTATTGCTTAGCGCTATCAGTTTATTTGTGTTCGTTATTGCCGCCTCCCCCGGATACCTTGATATTTACTACAAGGAAGTTTCTCTTGTAACCGAAAACGGAGTATCGGTGCTTGAAAAAGTGTATGGATCTTGGCATAACATCTATCCCGTCTTTTTGTTCGGTTATTTTGCGGCAATGGTAACCGCTATCGTTTATGCAACCTCCAAAAAGAAGATTTCCTCCGCAATGCAGGCAATCTTCCTGCTCGGTGCGGTACTCGCTAATATCTGCGTGTGGCTGATAGAGCAGTTTGTAAAAATAGATTTCGAGATTCTGTCAATATCCTATATCATCAGCGAACTGTTCTTGCTCGGACTTTATCTCTTAATGCAGGAAGGCGAAAAGCTGTTCTTGGCACAAACTGCAGAAGAAACACAAGCTGCACAAATTCCCAAAGAACTCCTTGAACAGCAAAAGCGCTTTATCGAAGGTCTTGATACCCTCACTCCAACGGAAAAAGCAATTTATGAGCTTTATGTCGAAGGCAAAGGAACCAAAGAGGTTTTAGAAACAATGGGTATCAAAGAAAACACCCTCAAATTTCATAATAAAAACCTTTATGGTAAGCTTGGCGTATCCTCACGCAAGCAACTGATAGAAATTGCAAAATGGTTATAACGCAATTCTTCAAGTATCATCTTTCTGCCCTTCTCTTCCTCATTATATTAAAACGACCGCATCACCGAGATGTAATGTCCCCGGTAATACGGTCGTTTCTATATTTACAATGTTTCTGTGCTTCATAGTGCCGCACCTCCTTGCAGCACAACACAATACCACAAGGTTGAGGGAAAGTCCAGAGGAAAAGAAGAATAACTAAAAACTAAAACTTGACCATCATCTCTTTTTGTAAACAGATATGTCCAGACAAATAACAAGAAAAAGCGACAGAACTTCTGCCGCCATTTTTGGTGAATAGAAGAGACCCCACAGTTACCTGCGAGGTCTCCCAATTTGTTTAATTATTTAAAATTCACAAGACACATGCCGAGAATTCCAATGCAAAGTCCGACCGCTTTTTTCACTGTCATTTTTTCTTTGAATGCAAATACCGAGCCTATACAAACAAGAATAATACCAATACCGTTGAATAGCGGAAACATTATTACCGACGGTACTTTACCGGCAAGTGAAGTCATAACAAAGCTGATGACGCAAAGAGAAAGTGCACTGCCTATGGCAAACGGAAGTACGCTTTTCGTTCCCTTAACAGTTGGCTTTTCTTTTCGGGTAAAGATACCGAGCAGAATGCAAGGCACAAAAAACGAATAAAAGTTATATGCACCGACACTCTGCATAGGGAAATAAATTCCCATCAGTTTTTGACATATCATAACGCCGCCGCTTGTCACAAACACGGCAATACCTATAATAATACCAATTGCAGAATATCCTTTCTTCTCCCCGTCTCCGCCCTTAATCAAAACGGCAGAGAAAACCGTCATCATAATGCCGACAAAAGCAAATATGCTAAGTTTTTCGTTCCAGAATAAGTATCCTATAACACAAGGAATTATCATGCCCGCCGAATGGCACAGAGTCATAAATGCGACCGAGGACGTTTCATATCCCTTAAGAATGATTGTTTTGCTCACCGCATACATAATGCCGCAAAGGACACCGCAATGCATTACGCCAAAAGCAAACTTTGGTGCTGCGTCAAATATAAGCATAGGCAAAAAGCAAATACTGCCTATCAAAAATTTAAGTGTGTTGTATGTATACCCTTTACCAAGAGATTTGGATGAAACGTATTTGTCGCAAAATGAGTTTATCACATAAAGCGGTACGCATAATAGAATTATAATAATTTCTTTCATATTTTATTGAAAGAGCCGAAAGTTTCCTTTCGGCTCTTTATTTTAAACCTCGAATTTGTATACGTTATAACGTTTTTTGCTAAGATTTACTCTGTGAGTGGTTTTCTCTCCGTTTACCTCAACCGTTACGTCATACTCACCGTAAAAGCCCTTGAAAAGCGCAAAGCCTTCTGCATCGGTACTTACCTCAGCTTCGGTATGCCATTCTTTTTCAAAGAGGTTCTTGAACGTATAATATGCGGGCTTCGGAGTCATATCAAAGCGGAGCAGACCTCCAAAATAAACATTCTCGCCCTTTGCCATATCACCGGGCTTTGCGCCGTGCGCATATCCGTCTATCAAATTCCAATAGATAATCTGTTCAACGTTCGGATGTGAGAACCAAATCTTGCAAACCCTCTCCAAAATCTCTGCCTGAAGCTTTTCATCTTCCGCATTCTCGGAGTACGCAGGAATCGTTACTTCGCTTATCTGGAGCGGTCTGCCGAGTTTTGCATACCAATCCATTGTATCATAGAGATTCTTTGGGTCGTAGAATTTCTCGGTAGATTTCAGCGCAACGTCTTCTTTGAAAAACATATGATAATGCAGTCCCACAGCGTCAATTCTTGCACCTGCATTTATAGCGCTTCTGATCATTTCAAAATATGCCCACTTAATCTTTTCATCTACCCACGTCTGGATACATTCATTTATCGCAAGTTCATTATAGGGGAAATACTTTTCGGCAGTTTTAAACGCCCAGGTGATAAAATCGGGGTCTTTGTAAAACTTGAAAAATCTGCCCGTTGCCCAGAACATTTCGTTAACTACCTCAATGCAGTTTATCTTGTCACCATAACGCTCGGAAATTTCCTTGCAACGCTTTTCAAAATGCTTTTTTATTTCCCTTTCCGGAGCGTTTTTAAGCCATTTTGGGAAAAAGTATGGATATGCGAGACCGTGCTCTCTCGGCTCAATACCGTTTTCCTCACAGAACTCCATGCAAAGGTCTATGGGAGGACGGCGATATAGCTTTTCACTATCTTTGTCGTATCTGGTTTTGCCCTCCTCCGGCTCTGTTGCATTCCAATAGAACGGGAGAGTTACCATGTTGGCAATTCCCTTTACATACTCCTTATAAAGACGGTTTTTCTCCTCGGTTTCAAGTTCGTCAAGCATAAAGAGATTACAACCGTACTTAAATTCGTGAGTCTTCTGCGAAAGAGTGATTTTAGCATCCTTTACGGGATTACCGTCGCTATCAACAACGGTAATCTCGCCCCATCCCTTGCGGTACTGCTCTATACCCGAGGATATTTTATCCTCGGTATAGGCATCGTATTTTCTGAAATTTTTAAAAAAGTCCTGCTCGTGATACATTATTTAACCTCAATTATAAACACGTTGTCTGCACCTTTAGATAGGTCAATGGTGTGGGTTGTCTTAACACCGTCAATTTCAACCTCTACTGTGTATTCGCCGTAGAATCCGCGGAATGAAGCTATGCCACTTTCATCAGATGTAACTGTTGCCTCGGTGTGCCATTCCTCATCGAGAAGTCTCTTGAGGGTGTAATATGCAGGCTTAGGAGTCATATCAAAACGGAGAAGTCCGCCATAGTACTGGTTTTCGCCTGCACTCATGTCACCGGGAGTTGTACCGTGTGCATAGCCGTCAATAACATTCCAGTAGATGATCTGCTCAACGTTTGGATGTGCAAACCAGAGTTTATATACTCTTTCAAGGAGCTCAGCCTGTGTCTGCTCATCCTCGGGCTCATTGGAATATGCGGGAATGGTAATCTCGGTTATCTGTATGGGCAATCCAAAGCTGCCGTAGAGATTGAGAGTTTCCCACATGTTAATGGGGTTGTAGAAAATATCCGAAGACTTCCATGCTCTGTCATGCTGGCTATCAAGAATGTGATACTGCATACCGATAGCATCAATTCTGCCGCCGCTTGCAAGAGTATCTCTGATCTGTCTGTAATATCTTGCCTTGGTAGAGGGGACTTCCCAGATACTATCCGATTCATTAATGCCAAGCTGATTGTTTACAAAATATTTGTCAGCCAGCTTGAACGAGTTTTCTACAAAGGTAGAATCGTTGTAGATTTCAACTACAGAATTGCTTCTGTAGGTTTCGTTTGTAACCTCAATTGTGTTGATCTTATCACCGTAGCGCTCTGCAATTTCCTTCATGCGCTTTTCAAGGTAATAATGCTGTTCATCTTCATCGGTAAGATTCTTAAACCAATTGGGAGCGAAGAGCATATAAGCGAGACCGTGCAAACGAGGCTCGATTCCGTTTTCCTCACAGAACTGCATACAAAGGTCAATAGGCGGTCGGCGATACATAGGTTCGGAGTCTATGTCATATCTCGTTTCACCCTGCTTTGGCTCATTTGCATTCCAATAGAAAGGAAGTGTTGCCATATTGAAGGTGTCCTTGAATACCTCTTTGTAAGTTTCATTCTTTTCATCGGTTTCAAGCTCGTCAAGCATGAAAATGTTTGCGCCAAAGCGGAACTCGTGGGTGTCCTGAACAACAGAAACATTTGCGCCCTCAATTACGTTTCCGCTTGCATCAACAACGGTAATGGTTGCATCTCCCTTGCGGTTTTCTTCAATGCCCTTGGATGTGGTGTCTTCAAACCATTCATCGTGGCGCTCAAAATTACGAAGAAAATTCTTATCTACCGAGGTATCCTCATGCTCCTTGTAAAGAAGTCCTGCGAATTTGAGAATAATATTAGAAAGTTCCTGCTTTGTGTCATAAACGGAGGAGAGTGTTTCGCCGCTGTATACAAGTCGCTGTACCAAAGTGGAAATGGATGCAGGATTGTTTATTGCACCGAAGTCATATGTAGAAGAATCAAGAACAATATTGAGCATTTCTAAAATATTGTTATCAATACTTCCGTCCGACTTGGTTGCGACATCGGTTCTGTAAGCATCAGTTACAGTGCCTCCCTGCTCAGCAAGCAATGTAAGCACCTTACCGGTTCTGCCAAAGTTTTCTACGGTTTCCGGAACGCAAACATACTGGCTTGCATATGCGTCCATACGTGTACGGTAGCCTTCCTGTGCCGAATCATATTTAGGCATAGGAACAATACCGTAGTCAACCTTTCCGTTTTTGAGAGTGCGATAGTTGAGAAGAGTTCGTGACCAGAAAAGTGCTCTGCTGTCATTCATCATAGTGGTGATATATCCTGTGGTATAGGTGTCATCACGTTCCCAGTTGAGCGCATATCCGGGTGTACGAACTATTGACTGATATTCGTCATACAGTGCTATTGTTTTATCATTTTTAAGTGTAAGTGTAAGTTCGCCGTCAACAAAATCTGCTATTTTTTCGTCTGCCGCAATCAACATTGAAAGTGAGTTTGCACTGTCAGAAAGTAGTCCAAAGCGGTCAGTCTTAGCAGAATACGTACCGTCACCATCAAGGTCGGCACCCGTTGCCTTAATCATTTCATAGTACTTTTCAAAAGTCCATTCTCCGCTTCTGACAAGGTCATAAGGAGATTCAAGTCCCACTGCATCGAGTGTAGCATTTGAAAAATACATTACTGCGGCAGAAGCATCGTCAACGTATGAGATATCTCCTGTTGCAAAATAGTTACTGCCATATGTATCAAGGTCAGAGAGAATATTCTGATCCCAAAGGTCGCTTGTAAGGTCAAGAGTAGGAATATCACCAAGATCATGCAAGAAACCCTTGTATCCTGCACTTATCGCATCCTGCGAACCGATCATAGCTGCATCGTATTCTGAGGTGCCCGCAAGGTATTCTGCATACAGCATATCATATCCTACGCCGCTGCCCGTAGTGCTGTT
>SVRG01000081.1 GCA_015064965.1 Oscillospiraceae bacterium | reverse complement strand
TAATTTAGCCTGCAAGGCATTTCTTTGCTCCTCACT
Source organism: Oscillospiraceae bacterium (assembly GCA_015064965.1). Taxonomy (GTDB): domain Bacteria; phylum Bacillota; class Clostridia; order Oscillospirales; family CAG-272; genus UMGS902. The sequence goes on along the minus strand of SVRG01000081.1, from coordinate 8,411 downwards.
CTCCAAAACAAGCGTATATTGCGCCCAAGAGGAAACATAATTTTCGGGAACGAAGGGTGTCTTATATTTATGCTTTAATGCGTCGGTGTAATATTTCGCCCATTTGTTACGCATTTCAAGCTCATATTCACCAAACGCCTTCAATTTCGGCAAAAGGATTGCGGCTTGAATAGTATCAAGGCGAGAATTTAAACCGACACGCACGTTATCGTATTTCATTTTTCCCTTTCCGTGAACACGGATAGAGGTCAAAAGCTCATAATCTTCGTCGTTATCGCAGAAAATCGCACCGCCGTCACCGTAGCATCCCAACGGCTTTGCAGGAAAGAATGATGTTGTTGAAATATCTCCAAAAGAGCATGCACGCTTACCGTTAATACTGCCGCCAAAGCCCTGCGCACCGTCCTCTAATATCTTCAGCCCATATTTCTCGGCTATCTTTTCGATTGCCTCATAATCCGCCGGGAGTCCAAAAAGGTCCACCGGGACAATAACCTTAGGAGTAAGTTTACCTTCTGCTATTACTCGCTTTATTGCCTCTTCAAGCGCCTCTGGAGAAATATTAAATGTTCTTAAATCAATATCAACCAAAATCGGAGTTGCACCGAGTATAGAAGCCGAACCTGCAGATGCAAAGTATGTAAAATCAGATGTAAATACTGCATCACCGACTCCGACACCCATTACCATGAGCGCGAGCTGTAAAGCGTCGGTGCCGTTTGCCACACCTATACAATGCTTTCTGCCAACATACTCTGCGAGCATATTTTCGAGTTCTGTAACTTTTTTGCCTAAAATAAACGATGTGCTGTTTATCACTTCGCTTATTCCTGCGTCAATTTCAGGCTTCAGAGCCTCATATTGCGCTTTTAAATCTCTGAATTGCATATTATTCCTCCTCAGCCAAACCGTTTTCGGTCTTGCAGTATTTTCTGCCGCATTTATCGCAAACAAGGCTTTCTTTCAAAAGTTCGCCGCACTCACAAGCCCATCCTTTTTGCTTTGCAGGAACTCCAAGCATAAGCGCATGATCAGGAACATTTGATGTAACAACTGCCCCGGCACCAATCAAAGCCCATTTGCCTATCGTGTGTCCGCACACAACAGTAGCATTTGCACCTATACTTGCACCTGTCTTGACAAGAGTTTTTTTGTATGCTGCTCTTCCCTTTGGATATTTTGCGCGGGGAGTAAGATCGTTTGTAAATACACATGACGGTCCGCAGAAAACATAGTCCTCAAGTTCTACGCCCTCGTAAACAGCTACATTATTCTGAATTTTAACACCATTACCAACAGTAACATTGTTAGAAATGTTTACATTTTGTCCAAGTGAGCATTTTTCACCAATAACAGCACCGGATTGGATATGGCAAAAATGCCATATTTTTGTATCCTTTCCAATCTGTACATTATCATCAACATAACTGCTCTCGTGCACGAAGAAATCACTCATTATCAAATCTCCCTGCAAAGTCAGTAGACGCTACTTTTTCAAGCGGAAGCTTTACGGGTGCACCTGTTGCAGCAGACTGATATATAGCCAATATCATCTCAAGGGCGTTTCTGCCTGCTACCGCATCAATATAAGGCGTTCTGTCATTGTTTATTGCATCGATAACATCAGCATAAAGGCTTGTATGACCATTGCCATAAACATTGCTTGTCTGCTCTTCAAGTCCTTTATTTGCAGCGTCTGCTTCGGTTTCATCAGCGAAATCCCAGACATCAATATTATTTGTGGATTTACCGCCAAGTTTAACTGTACCGCTCTCTCCAAACAAATAAAGTGTTTCTTCAAGATTTTTGGGATAAACATTGGTTGTTCCCTCAATAGTGGCAACTGCACCGTTTTTAAATGTAACAACCGCCATACCGATATCCTCGCATTCGAGATAATGGTGCTGCTGCTGTTTGGTAATACCGTAAACCGTATCAACCTCGTTGCCCATCATCCAACGAAGAAGGTCAATGCCGTGTATGCACTGATTCATAAGACAACCACCATCTTCTGCCCATGTACCGCGCCAGGGGGCCTGATCATAGTAATCTTTATTTCTGTTCCAACGAACATGAATACTACCGTGGGAAAGCTTACCAAACCGGCCCTTTTCAAGAGCTTTCCTCATCTGCTGAACAGCTATATTAAATCTGTTCTGATGGCACGCCGAAACCTTGACATTCTTTTCTTTGCTGAGCGCAATAATCTTTTCTGCATCTTCAATGCTCATCGCCATCGGCTTTTCAATAATTACATTGATACCGTTTTCAATGCAATAAAGCGCAATTTCTGCATGAGCGCCACTGCTTGTTGCAATCGCAACAAGTTCAAGGTCGGGATGCTCTTTGATCATCTGCTTGTAGTCAGCATACCTTGCAATTTCTTTGTTATTCTGAAGATCATGCTTTGCGAGCAGACTTTCAATGTTCTGTAGTTCGATATCGCAAGCTGCTACAAACTCAAGTCCGTTATTTAAAACGGCTTTAACATGGTTTGTTGCGATTCTACCGCAACCGATTAATGCATATTTCATATATTCTCTCCCTGCTGATTTCAGCTTAATAATATTTCAACTATCTTCTCACCCGAATGACCGTCTCCAAACGGCTTGTAATCGGGATTGATTTTCTGCGCTGCAGAAAGTTTTTGCAATATATCATTTGCATCAGGAGATGCAAGTTGATTGCGGTTATCCACCATTGTTTCAGGCCATATAACATGGTCAAAAACGGTTACACACTGCTTTTCGGCAAAAAACGCTTCTCTTTGAAGTCCTCCGGAGTCTGTAACAATTTTTTCAGCACCATTAACAAGAGATATGGAAGTGAGATATCCAACCGGTTGAACCACAATGATATTCTTAAAATCAAACTGTTTGCATACACGTTCAACCGCTGTTCGATTACGAGGGTGTACCGGGTATACAGTAGGCGCGTCAAGCGAATCCATAGCTTTTAAAATTTCTGCAAGTTTTTCATCTGTATCAGTATTCTCTTGACGGTGACAAGTAAGATAATAGAATTTTTCAGGACGTTTTACAGCATTACCGTCAAAGTCGGTAAGTGCATTTTTATGAGTTTCAGTAACAGCAGTTCCATAATACACAAAAGCGTCAAACATGGGATCTCCGACAAGTGATGCGCGCTCTGCAAGTCCTTCTTTTTCGAGGAATCCAAGCGCAGAAGATGTACACGCCATCAATCTTATCGCAACATGGTCAGTACAAATGCGATTAACTTCCTCGGGATTGTCAAGTGTACCAAGACGGTTTCCGCCTTCTACATGATACACGGGAATATGTAATTTAACCGCCGCAAGTGCAGCCGCAAGAGTTGAGTTTGTGTCGCCATAAACAAGCAACTTGTCCGGCTTTTCTTTGATCAGTACTTCCTCGATAGCCTCAAGCATTCTGCCAGTCATCTGACCGTGAGAGCCGCCCGAAATCCCAAGGTTATAACGCGGTTTTGGAATGTTCAGTTCTTCAAAAAAGATGTCGGACATATTGTGATCATAATGCTGACCGGTATGTACAAGCACCTCTTCTGCTTTACCTTTAAGTATACGAGAAACCACCGCCGCCTTAATAAACTGAGGTCTGGCACCTACAACTGTTAAAATCTTCATTATATCTATATCCCCTTATTAATCTTATTGTTTCTGCAACAATGTAAAAAATATATCCAATAGCATACACCTGAAAATAGATATACAACTATGCTTCCGAATGCAACCCCAACAACACCAAAGTTAATAAGGAAAACATAGTCTAAACCGCATTGGAGAACACATGAGCACACGGACATAATTACATTAAACTTTGTTTTTCCAATTGCGGGAAGCATGTTCATCGGAACTGCGCGAAGCAAGCAATGAGCAGAGCGCATAAGCCATAATACATATGAAATGGATATTGCATCATTGTATTTTCCGTCGTATAAGAGATCCAAAGCAAACGGAGTAAGCAGAACTCCAAAAACAGTAGCTACAATTATAACCGCTCCGTTTACCAATTCAATTTGCAATACTTTACGTTTGATTTCTTTATTATCTTTAAGCCGCGCTACTATCGGGAAATAATATACAGTTATTGCCCCGCTAACAAGATTCAAAAGTTGGGGTAAAAGCCCCGCTACACGAAAATTTGATGTGGTTATCTCATCTCGGATAATGTTATTTACTAAAAACGCCTCATTAATTGGCATTATGCCGGAGAAAAACGATGCAAGTCCGAGAGATATGCCCATAATAAAGAATGCTTTTTTTTGCTCTTTTGAAAGTATGTACTTTTCCTTTTCCAAAAGTACATTTCTTACAAACGTGGAGGTGTATATAAGCACCAACAAAAGCGCAAGATATCTTGCTGCAACAATGCCGTAAATACCGAACGCAAGCAAAAAAACAATTGACAGTACGCAAACGCTGACCGATTGTAAAATGCCACCTTTTGCATACTTTTTGTTCTCAAGCTGAGTTCTCGCGAACACCAAATTTGTAGTAATAATATGAGTTAAAATCGGGTAGAACACAAGCGCCCATGCAAATATACGAGCATTAGGATACGGTATATCAAACACCATCAGTCCTATACATGCAAGGATCGAAGCTCCGAGTTCAAATACTGAGCCTACTTTATACGCAAACTTTAAATACGCTTTATTCAGCGCGGCGCTGTTATTTGCGCTGCAAAACTTGAGCAACGCACTCGACATTCCAAGACCGGAAAGAAGTGCTATGTACGAGTAAATATTATCGGCATACGAAAGATCCGCATACTGAATCTTATCTACTATTCGCGCAATAACGATGCTGGAAACCATCGCCACTGCTTTATTAGTCACATTACCCGTAAGAATATGAAAGAAACCGCCTTTAAAAAGCTTAGCAATTCCTTTGAGTGCCTTGCTAATATAATTCTTTATCATTAATCTTTAGCCCCTGTATCTTCAGGCATATACAAAAGTCCCTTGGCACCCTTATCAGAAATCTGCTTTGCTGGAACTCCGCCGATTGAAATATTGGGAGTAATAAAACTCTTGTTCACAACCGCGTTGGCGCCTATAGCAATACCGTCCGCAATCTCAATATCTCCAAAAAGCTTAGCTCCGGGAGCAATGTAAACGCCGTTGCCAATTTTTGGCGCCAAATCACTGTGACCTGCCGCAGTACCTATATTTACATCAACATGAATACGGCAATAATCGCCAATTTTCGCACCGGCATTAATAATAACTGTACCGGAATGCGCAAGGTTTAAACCTTTTCCACAAGTATTTAGTGGAACACTGAAACCGCACTTGTTTCCAAACATTTTGTGGCGAAGTTTGGCGTAAAGCACAAGTGGCTTTTGCCAAAAATGAGTATAGCAATTATTATAATACTCTGCTCTTCTGAGGATTAACTGATATCGAAGCGGCCAATCAAACAAAGTGAACGGAAAGTGCCTGTTTTCTTTACCAAGCGCTTTTCTATCCTCTCGCACGTATTCGAGGTAATCCTTTTTGCTTTTAATCATCTACTTTTCTCCTGTTATTTCAACAAGCTATTAATAATTTCATTTGTTCTTTCAGCTATGTTTTTATACTCAAATTGTTTTACAAGTTCTTTGTCAGGAATGTATATACACTTACCTGTCTCCACGAAAGCATTATACTGCTGTTCAAGAAAAGCGCACAGTCCTTTAAAATCATCTGCATCCATCGCGTTTTCGTAACAAAATCCGAGAGCGTTTTCGTTTATAATGCTCTTGAGTATGCTACCCGACTCTTCTCCTGCAACTGTACAAAGAATAGGCCTTGCAACACCAAGATACTCAAAGAACTTTCCGGTCAAGGTGTACTTATCATTTTTATAGCACCATGACGAGAGAAGCAAAATGCTACTCTCCTGCTGAATACGCATCGCCTCAGCGCGCGGAATAAATCCTTTATTTTCATATCTTATATCTTTATACGGTTTTATTTGATGCTCAAATATACCGCCGCTATTACCGGCATATGTAATAACAACCTTTGAAAGGTCGATTTTTCCTTCTTTTGAAAGATGATCAAGTGCTTTAAAAAGCGGTGATAAGTCACGTTGACCGGAATACAATTCACCGGTATAAACCATACGCAATATACCGTCATTTATCGGTTCGCAAGCAATTATGTCATCAGCATCGTATCCGTTATAAAGCACCTCTCTCGCTCTTGTACCGAAATCACTTTCGTGAGTTTTAAGAATTCCTTCGGTAACCGCCGTTATATAATCGCAATTCTGCGCAACATCAGAAGCGAATTTTTTAGCGTATTGGATTCTTTTTTCATCGGAATTAGTTAACCAAACCGAATCTCTAAAATCCGCAATCCATTTGATGTCCTTGTTATGCTTTTTATACCAAAGTCCAAGCAAATGCCCAAACTCGGTGTTGTATGTTGAAAACATAACATCAAAGTTACCATGCATTCGACGAAGCAGTTTTTTTGCATTTTGAAGTTGCGACTTCTTTTCAAGTTCCATTCTCATTGCAAAAACTTTGCCAATTAATTTGTGCTTTAAACTTACCTTTTGCGAATTTCCTATAGATGACGCCACCGCGGCGCCTTGTCCGCTCTTTTTAAAGTGCAAAAGCGAAGCAATTTTTCCGCTATCGACACGGTAAACTTCTATGCCATCTTGCGTTACCTCGTAAAGCGGCGCATCTACACCATACGGGACCGCCGTTATAACGGTTATTTTGTATTCATTAGATTTTGCCAGATATTTTGCAATTTTGGAAGGTCTTACAGAGCCGATTTTGTTTTCAGGCGGAAAATATCGGCACAGAATAAGCAATCGCGTCATTTTGAGTCTCCGTCTTCGTTCTGTGTTAATCTCTTATTTTGGTCTTCAAAGGTAGTTGCATAATATGAAGTATACAACATATGGGAATAAAGAAACGTATTCCAAAGGTATTTTTCTCGCTGACCGTCAAGCGTTGTCGCCATAACGATAACTGCGAGCGTAATTACAACAGGATAAATACTTTTTGAATTAAGTTTGAATGAAAGCTTGATCTTTCCTATTACAAAACTCATCCAAAAAACGAATCCAAAAAGTCCAAGTTCAATAAGGAACACGAGCCATGAACTATGAACCGCTTTGATTTTACCGTAAACTTCGCGCAAAGCAACCGAAGAGTTGCCTATACCGGATCCAAAAATCGGAGACTTAGGAAAGACCTGTGTAATAGCGTTTTTCCAAACGTCTATACGGTCGCCCTCATATGTCATAACCTCTTGATATTTTGCAAAGTTAAAAATTCGGTTATAAATATGTTCAGGTAGCAATCCAGGGAAAATGAGAAGAGCAATAATCACGCCAAAAATCATCACCAGTGCAGTTCCGGCTCGTTTTCCGCTCAAGTTTTTAAATAAAACTATAAAAACAACGAGCGCGAGCGTAATTACCGCAGCGCGAGAACCCGTTAGAAACATAATGTATACTATGCCCCCGATTTCAGCAATACAAATAAGCTTTTGCCATAATTTTTTACTTTCAAAAAAGTATTTGAACGAAAAAACCAATGGCATCATAAGTCTGGCGGACAGACCATTAGGGTCACTGAAGCTGCTGGAATCATCAGTGGCAATAGTATCAAAATCCAATCTGAAACCGGCCATAACTCTATCCAAATCAACCTGAGTAAAAACATAGTAGATCATTATAAATCCACCAATAATAGACGCGTATTCAATTCTCTTAATATCTTTTTCTGTAAACTTATACAAAAAAAGCATAAAATACATGGCTGCAACAGATATAAAAGAAACCAACGCATTCTGCGCTCGAACAAACTCCTCTGCCCATAGCATGCTTATTATTGCAAATACAGAAAGAAAAAGCAAATACGAATTATCCGTAGTAACCACAAACTTTTTATTGCCAAAAAGCATTAAGTCCATTACGCAGAAAATTGAAATTATCAATCCCAAAAGCCAAAGCACAGTTGCAGCGCCAAAATGCGGCATTACATAGTCACAAGGCGAGGCAACAAAGAAAAACGCAAGTAGCCAGGACAAAAGTTTATGCGGTTTATTTAATACTAAAGTATTTCCCATCAAATCTCCTCACAAACAAGTCGGCCAATTTTTTCAATATACTCTTTATAAGTAATTTTTGCGTTAAACTCTCGCTCTATTTTTTCTCTGGCGCTATGGCGCTTTGCAATGTATAACTCGTTATCCATGTTATAAAACTCTTCAATAGCCAACTTCAATGCATCCGCTGATGCTTCACTCGGTATCAGCTTTCCACAGTTATCATCGACAGCTTCACTATTACCACCAACATTTCTGGCAATAGCAGGAATTCCATACGACATCGCCTCCATAACAGAAACAGGGGTTCCCTCAGTATCGCTGGAATTTACAAACAGATTGATAGATGTTTT
>SVRG01000080.1 GCA_015064965.1 Oscillospiraceae bacterium | reverse complement strand
ATCCAGCTCATAACAAGTGTGCGTCCACTTGCATCGTTGTAAAAATCCTGTGTTGCATAATGAGCATCAGCATGGAACATTGTATTATTCTTTGTCTGCTCGGCAACGAATTTAACGGTATCACCCTCCCATACAAGGTCGCCGACAACATAGAATCTACCTGAACCTACATAAACATACTTTATGTTGCTTTCATCTCCATCCAGCGGAAGAGCAAGCAGCATCGGGCATTCACTTTCGATAGTTGTGCCGTCAAGATATTTCATTGTTCCCTGCGAAGTCCAGTTGATAAGGTCGGGCGAAGTATAAAGCTCCATAGGTCCGCCTGCTATAACCATAAGCCAAAGTCCCTTTTCCTCAATCCACTGTACCTTAGGATCACGGAAGGACGCAAAGTATGCAGAAGAAGCGATTATGGGGTTATTTTCATACTTTGTAAAGGTATAGCCGCCGTCGGTTGAATATGCAAGCTCCTGGCGGACCGGTCCTGTTACGGTATAGATTGCAACCACACGGTTTTCAGGTGCAACACTTTCATCAAAAAGTCCGCTTGTGTTATCCTTATCCACTACCGCACATCCACTGTAAATACAGTCACCGTCATCGGGGCGGTCAATTGCAATGCCGTAATCTGTCCAATTTAACAAATCCTTTGAAGAAGCGTGTCCCCAGACCTGATTTCCTATTTTCATTACGGTAGGATTCCACTGATAATACGCATGGTACTCGCCTGTAATTTCATTATAAAACAAGCCGTTCGGGTCGTTCATAAAGTTTATGGGAGGAGTAACATGATATTTAGGACGGTATGTATCCGAATATACAAGATCTGCGGGGATATCGCGCCAGAGTTCAATAGTAACAGTGCTCTTTCGTGCATACTTATCACGGATATCTACTTTAACAGTATTCTTGCCGTATTCAGGGGTAAATGTATATTCTCCGTCTACAAAAGCAGTTGTGCCTACTCTTGCGGTGTAACCGCGCGGCAAATCCGCTTTTATCGTAACCTTGCCGCTATAATCGCCAAGGTCAATATCGTGATATGTCTGCGATACATCAATATCAATACTCTTTTCACCGTAAGATAGCGACATGTCACCAAGAGTTTGCTTTACACCGTCTACCGTGATTGATATATCGCTGAAAACTACATCCGATTTATATGTATTAAAGCCGATATATCCACCTGCGAAATCCGCCTTTGTGCCTGTGATAACGAGTTCGCCGTCAAGATAACAATTTATTATTCCATCTGCACCCACTTCAAGCGACACGGCATACTCGCCTTGCGCAAGTTTTTCATTAGAAAGAGAGAACGCAGCTGCACCGCTTATAGTTCCTACTTTAACACCAAAAAGACGTGCTCTCTTTTCTGCAACTGCCACATTCAAGCAATACCATCCCGAAGCGGGGGCGGCTTTGTCCTTTACGCCGAATACAATGCCACCTGTTTTGTTACCGACAGTGCCCTTTATTGTTGCATCAATCTTAAATGCAGTTTTCGCAGGAACATAAATATCCGTCATTGCAAAGCAGTCACCGTTTGCGGCATTTGTAGCAGTAACTACACCGCCACTGTAATTCCAGTTGCCGCTCACTACGTCAATCGCTTTGCTTTCGTTAAAAGAATTTTCGCCTGTGCGGATTTTGATATTCTTAAATACTGCACGGCTCTTGAAAGAGTTGAAACCGATATATCCTCCTGCAAAGTCGGGCTCATCATAAGAAGCTACAAAACCACCGTCAATATAGAAAGATATCTTACCTCTTTCCGTAACCTGAACTTTAATTGTGAATGTATCTTTTGCAAGTTCAGCGGCGGTGAGAGTTCTTTGTGCAGTGCTTGCGGTTCCCGCAGTTCCTGTGCCAACCGAGAATAAACGTGTGAGTTTCATTGCCTTATCTACATTTACGCAATACCATGCAGCCGAGGGGCTGATAGGCGCAGCCACACCAAAAGTAATACCACCACAGTTTCCGCTTGTTATCTGCATGGTAGCCTCAACTTCAAAGGATGTTCCGCCTGGAACATAAACATTGCTGATAGCAAATCCGTCTGTGCCTGTGGTACTGTTTACCACAAGTTGTCCATTAATATAGCTCCATGATGCGCCGGTAGCGGTAAATGCAAACTTATTTGATACATCTATAGCCACATTATTCTCAGGGGCGTTTACGACACGAGCAAGCAAAGCAATACAGTCAGTAATCGTCACCTTACCGTCGCCGTCAAGGTCACTTGCCATAGACGGATTTTCAACTATCGCTTGCTTGAACACCGTAATAACGTCAAGCAGATTCTCTTTGCCGTCACCGTTGAGGTCTCCGCTTTCGGCAGAAATGCCGAGCGTTAAAACAAACGCAAGAACCAATAATGCTATAATCTTTTTCATCTGTGCCACTCCTTTTAATGAATATTTTTGAGTGTGTGCCATGTAAAGTTATCTATTGTAATTTTTTCGTTTTTATTTAAAGTCACCGTTGGAAGATTGTAATCAGAAAACGCAACCGCCGACGCATATATCTTTCCGCCGTCTGCAAAAATCTCAACAGAACATCTGTCAACAAGTATTCGCACATCAACCTTATCACCATTAAGCGAAAGCGGCATTTTTACATTCTTGCATCTTAGCTCATTTTTGTCCATATCGCATGCAAGATCGGTTCCGAACATATTAATTACCAGCTTTTCTCCGTGTACATACGGCATCGAAAGTGAAATATCGAGTGCCGCCGCTCCTGTTTCGATTGTCTTTTGTTCTGTGAGAGAAATATTCTGTAAAGTTTCACCGCTTACATACAGGTTTTCTATCTCCTCTATCGGTGCTGCTGCGAGATACAACTCGTCATTAACCTTTTCAAGATGCATTTCGGTGGGGAAACTCATCTGAGAAGTAAAATTATCTGCCGGAGCATTTAATATATGCCATGCAATACGCACCACTCTGCCATGGGGCACCCCTGAAAAGCTCTGTGCCGCATAACTCATTTTAAGGTGAGTCAGTTTTTTCTCGCTGTTATCAATTACAAAGCGGTCTTTTTCAAAATGTCCGACAATGTAAATATCCTTTGCGCCCATAAGAACATAATACTTATTGCCACCACATTCAAGCAAAAACAAATCAGGGCATTCGGCATCCCCATGAAGTTCAATCTCCTGAAACTCATCCCAGTTCAAAAGATCGGTGGAAGAAAGCAATTCATATCTGCCGTCAGCACGGTAAATAGCCATAATATATTTGCCAATTTCATCTACATACACAACCTTTGGGTCTCGGTTTGCCGCCTCAATATGCGGAACAACAGGGTTCCCCTCATATTTAGTAAAGGTTTCACCGTCTTTTGAAAAAGCTAAGCACTGCGTAAACTTTTGCCCTTTTGAAAGCAGGTTTGTTCCGCCTGCCGCCGTATAGTAAAGCAGCATAGTGCCCTCGCCAAGTCCCGATGCATTTTTCTCATCGGTAATGGCAGAGCCGGAAAACACAGTTCCCTTTTCATCCGGAAAAAGTGCAATGTCCTTTTCTTCCCAATGCAAAAGATCACGGCTTACAGCATGTCCCCAGTGCATATTTCCCCACACCGGCGCTGCAGGGTTATATTGATAAAACATATGATAAATTCCGTCTCGGTAAATAAGACCGTTTGGGTCATTGTTCCATCCGTTTTTAACGGTAAAATGCACCTCGGGGCGAAGCGGCTCTTTCCAAAGACAAGGAAGCGCCATTTCACATGCAAACTTAGGCTCATACGTTACACATGGGTTTACCGTAAGTTCAACTTCTTTGCCGACAAATGCCGAAACATCAACATATGCGGTAAAATTGGGATTCAAATTATCAATGCGGCAATCAAAATCAAAAAGCAAATTGCCACCGTCATAAAGACATACCTTTTTATTTGCCGCCCGCGAATTTACCGGGAGCAACATGTATTTATCCGAAATCAATACTTTCATAGCTTTCACTCCTTATATTTCAAGTATAGCATAACGGATGCGCACACCTCAAGTGAGAATATCGCAAATAAGTGCCAAAATACGACTTTTGTATTGACATTTTAAAGAAATCACTATAAAATTTAATCAACAAATATCAGGAGCATAATATGATAAATTTTCCTATTCATACTGAGGCATACCGACGTGAAAAGGAACCTTTTTTCACGGATGTGTGGACAATACAAAAGGTCAGCACCGATTCGGACGGTTGGGAGTTGCCGCCAAGCATGCAAAATCACGCTGTTTTGCTATACGTAGAAAGTGGCAGTCTGCTGTTTTCTTTAAACGGAGAACTGTTTTCACTAAACAAAGGCGAAACACTGTGCGCCGATGTTGGAACGCGGCTTGGTCTTCGCTCTTCAAGAGGCGAAAGCTCCTGCTTTTACCTTGTACGGTTTGACTCTAGCGACCTCCACTTTTTTATAGGTGAGAAAAACTTTCACACCGTAGCTTTGCCAAGCGGTATTATGGGCGCTTTTGCAGATATGTACCACTCCACTCACCAAGCAAAATACGATTCGATTTCGAGTGACTGCTATCTTTTATTGATTTTACAGTCAATAAAACAAAGTTTTAATGCGATTCCTGCGCAACAAAAACTATACGATGAAGTGTGTGTATATATCAGCGAACACGCAAAAGAAGACCCTTCAACCGAACAAATTGCAGATGCGCTGGGTTTTAATAAGGATCACATTTGCAGAGTGGTAAAAAGGTGCAGCGGTAAGACACTAAGCGAAATGATAGCGGCTGAACGTATTAATATTGCAAAAGGTCTGCTTGCCACTACCAACTATTCTTTAGAGAAAATTGCAGCATTACTTAACTTCTCAGGCGCAAACAGTTTTCTCAAATTCTTTAAATACCATGTTTCGATGACCCCATCAGAATACAGACGAAAAAAATGAGGTTAATACAATGCCAAAGATACTATCATTCGGTGAAATAATCTGGGACGTATATGAAAATGAGCAGCATATCGGCGGTGCTCCTTTAAACTTTGCTGCACATGCAAAAAGATGCGGTGCGAAAAGCTTTATGATATCAGCCGTAGGAAATGACGAACTTGGAAAAGATGCAATAGAAATAGTAAAAAAATTGCAAATAGATGAAAGATTTATCAAAGCAAATACATTTGCTACAGGAAAGTGTGAAGTTTTGTTAGACAAGTGCGGTATTCCTACTTATAATGTTTTAGAAAACACCGCCTTTGACAACATAGTTTTGTCCGATGAAGATATTGAAGAGATAAAAAATCAGCAATTTGATGCGCTCTATTTCGGTACGCTTATACAGAGAAATTCCGTGTCAAAAAACGCTCTTGAAAAGTTATGCAAGTCTTGCAATTTTAGGGAAATTATCTGCGACATAAACCTGCGCAAAAACTGCTATGATAGAACTTCAACAGAGTTTTGCCTGAAAAATGCGTCAATACTTAAAATAAGCGATGAAGAAGAACCGCTGCTTCGTGAACTTGGATTATACTATCTGGCAGAAGTGTCCTATGAAAGCATTGCAAAAGCTATTACTGCAGAGTTCCCTAATATAAAAATTCTTATAATAACTCTCGGTGAAAAAGGTTCGTTTATATATGAAAGCCAAAAGCAAAGCGGTTTTTTGTTCTCCGGTGAAAAAGCGCAGGTTGTATCAACAGTTGGTGCCGGCGACAGTTATACTGCGGCATGGTGTGTTTCTTACCTTATCGGCGAAAGCATATTGACGGCAACCGAAAAAGCAACAAAACTCTCCGCATATGTTGTATCGCACAAAGATGCGATACCGACGTCTGATTTTTGATGTTTTTGACAAATCAGGCATTTTCACTTGCTTTTTCAACAAAAAAACAGATGAGCAAAGCTCATCTGTTTTTTTGTTTAGATATAATCATACCGATTATGCCTTTTTAGAACGGATACACAAATTAATAATCACGGCTGAAATGACGCCAATCAACGTCTGCACTACACGCATAATTGCATAAAAATATATGTCCTCTTGATGGCGTGATACAATGCATATAACTGTTATGATAGCCGCTGCTCCGCAAAAATCCTTGCAGCCGAATATCTCTGCAACGCAAAGAGAGAACAAAGCAGCAAGCAGGACAAACACCAGTTCAATAGTTGCCTGCAACAATTCCGATGTCATTTTAGGAGTCAGATAAAACGAAGCCGTTACAAATGCAAGCCCAATTATCAAGCCAATCAACGTTGCCATGATCCTTAATTTTCCGAAATCATTGGTCTTTTGCACGCTTTCACGCATTTCAATAATTGAATACACATAAGCAAATGTCGGATGCATTTCCAGTGTTGGCAGAACACACCTTAATAACTGCCATATCACAAAAGAAACAATTACCGCCAAAATACTCTTGATCTTTCTCATGCCGATATGTATTTTAAAAGCCATAATATGCCACACCTTTATATGTTAAAATGCAAGATTCAGGTATTTTTCATCAACTATATTATTCTTCCCAAGGGAAAACATACTGCGACAAACCAAGATAATCGCGGACCTCGGTGATTTCCTTTTGTACCGATTCATTTATCGGCACGCCGCCCTCGCGCGCAAGACGAATTTCATATTCTTTTTCGCCGGCGGTGTAAATCCGCTCTGCTCCGGGCGCCTTTTTTGAAGCACGCATACTGCGGCAGATTTCGCCAGCTTTTCTGCGCGCAACATCCTCGCCGAGAAAATGGTCGGTATCAATTGCTATAAACCAGTGACCAAGTTGATAGTGACGAATGTTGCCGTTTTCATCCTTACCGTCAAGGTCTTTGCCATATGCACCGTCCTGAAGAATTGAAGAGAAAAATTCAACTGCCATTGCAAAGCCATAGCCCTTATAGCCGGCAAGCTCCTCACCAATGCCGCCAAGAGTTGTCAATGCAGCCGTGCCGCCGCGAATCTTTTTAAGTGCTGCGCCCGAATCTCCCTCAACTGCGTTTCCGTCATCACCGATAATAGTACCGGGGTGGACATCCTCACCGATGCGCTCATAATACTCTATCTTACCGTTCTGAGTTATAGAAGTTGCGCAGTCGAAGTTAAAATCAAAAGCCTCATCGGTAGGAACACCAATGGTAAACGGATTTGTACCGAACATTCCCTCAACGCCGTGAGTAGGCGCAACCGAAGGACGTGCGTTTGTACCGGTCATACCAATACATCCCGCCTCTGTAGCCATTGTAGTATAATACCCTGCTATTCCAAAATGGCAGGAATTGCGCACAACTACCATGCCCATTCCGTATTCCTTGGCCTTTGCGATAGCCATGTTCATGGCTTTATATCCTATAACCTGCCCCATACCGTGATGACCGTCAATAACTGCCGTGGTGGGAGTCTCCTTTATAACCTCAAACTCGGTAACAGGATTTTGAATACCGGCTTTTATGCGATCAAGATAAACCGGCTTAAAACGGTTTACACCGTGTGACTCTATTCCGCGCTTGTCGGACTCAAGCAAAACATCTGCGCAGATTTCGGCATCCGCTCGCGGAACACCATAGCCGACAAACGAATCAACAACAAAACCCGTAATGGTTTTCCAATCAACTATATTAGTTTTTGACATGATACTTCTCCAAAAAGTTTTTTAACTATATAAAATTATAGTAAAAAAGCAAAGTGTTGTCAATGTATTGTGAAAATGTATTTTAGAACGAAAAACAATTGTGCTTTTATTTAAAACATGGTATAATCTAATAAACGATAAATTGGAGAACCATATGTTTAAACAAAAGAAATATATTATTTTTGATCTTGACGGAACTCTTTTGGATTCTGTCGGAATGTGGAACGAGGTTGACCGCAGGTTTATTTATGCCATGGGGCACAGCGCCGAAAACATTGATGTTCAGGCACAGAGAGATGCAAAACTGCGCGAATTTAAAGCAAGCGAGCATCCGTACAGAGAATACTGTGCTTTTATGGGAAAGAAATACGGTTCTGCACTATCCGCAGATGAGCTTTTGAAGCTTAGGTATGAGATCGCTGACGAACTTGTGGCAAACACTGTTGACTACAAACCGTATGCAGATGTTTTTATCAAAAAGCTAAAATCTCTCGGATATACTATGATTATCGCTTCAACTACACTGCGCTCGAATCTGAATGTATACCTTACACGCAACAGAAACATCATAGACAAAGCACCGCTCGATTCTGTCTTTGACGCAATGTACACACGCGAAGATGCAAAAGAGATGAAGCCAAGTCCGGAGATTTACAATCGCGTACTTAAAGATTTCAACGCCTGTGCTGAAGAGTGTATTATATTTGAAGACTCACTTATCGGTGTCGAAGCAGCAAACGCTGCCGGAATTGATGTCATTGCGATGTATGATGAGCATTCAGCATGTGACAAAGAAGAAATCGCTATGCGCGCAATTTCTTATTTTAAAACTTATAAAGAATTAATGGAGAAACTATCATGGGAGTTTTAAGTTGTATTTCACCCGAAAGAGTGATGTTTTATTTTGAAGAAATCTGCAAAATCCCTCACGGTTCGGGCAACACCGACAAGATCAGCGATTTTTGCGTTGATTTTGCAAAAGCAATCGGGCTTGAGGTTATCAAGGACAAACACAACAATGTAATTATCAAAAAGCCTGCATCAGCCGGTTATGAGAATCACCCCACAGTGATTTTGCAAGGACATCTTGACATGGTTTGTGAAAAAGATGCTGATAGCAAAATTGATTTTTTAACAGACGGGCTATCTCTTAACGTCAATGGCGACTTTATAAGCGCGGCCGGCACAACACTTGGCGGAGATGACGGCATTGCAGTTGCAATGATAATGGCGATTTTAGAGGACAAAAGCGCCATACATCCACCAATCGAGGCGCTTTTCACCACCGATGAAGAAACAGGCATGTAC
>SVRG01000079.1 GCA_015064965.1 Oscillospiraceae bacterium | reverse complement strand
GACGGCAAGGTATATCTGCGCGTTGCCGACTACAAAACCGGCGACAAAAAGTTCAACGAAAAAGACTTGCAAAAGGGAAAAAATCTGCAACTTTTAATCTATCTTTTCTCACTTTGCACAGTCGCAGACAATGACTTTTTTGACCTTGTCGGCGTTGATAGCACCAATGATATTTTACCTGCAGGCGCAACTTATTTTATAGTAAAGCCGCCAAAAGTGGAACTTGATGACGAATATCTCCCCACTTCAACCGATTTTGCCGAAGATGCGCTAAAGCGCACCGGGTTTGTTTTTGACACCGAAACGCTTGGTGCTTGGATAGACAGAAGTGCGGACAAAAAGTTTTCAAAAGGTCTTATCGAAAAAAACGGCACTGATATTGAAGCACTTTTCAATACGGTTAAAGACAGTATCGCTAATATCGCCATTGGAATGCGAAGCGGTGATATCACTGCCGCAGAAAGTGATTCGACATGCCACTACTGCGCATATGCACACATATGCAGAAAAGAAAAGCTGAAAGGAGACGATGAGAATAATGGCTGATTTTACTAAAGCACAGCAATCCGCTATAGACGAGCAGTCCAAAACGCTTCTCGTCTCTGCCGCAGCAGGAAGCGGAAAAACCACAACTCTTATCGAGCGAATAATACGCTCAGTTACGCGCAAAGAAAATCCAGTAATGCTCGACCGGTTATTGGTTGTTACATTTACAAAAGCCACCGCAAGCGAACTTCGCCTGAAAATTTCAAAGGCAGTTTCCGATGCCATTGCGAGTGATGGTTCAAATGAAACTTTAGCAAAACAGTTTGCTCTTTTACAAAGTGCAAAGATCTCCACCATCGACAGCTTTTGCCTTGACTTGGTTCGTGCAAACTACATGACGCTGGGACTTCCACCCTCTTTCAGAATGGCTGATGAGGGAGAAAGCACTCTGCTTGCACACGAAGTTATGAACACCTTGATAAATGAATGCTATGACAATCCCGAAAGCACGCTCTGTGGCGGCTCCAAGGGCTTTGCAAAGCTTGTTGACACTATCATCGGTGCGGCTGACGACCACGCGCTTGCAGATACCTTGCTATCACTTTACACAAAGCTTTCTGCATTTCCCAAAGGCGCCGCAGCGCTTTATGACTGCGCAGATGACTTGATAGAATATGCAAAACATGACTTTTTCGACTGTCCCCACGGCAAACGCATAGAAAACCATCTGCTTGACATTTTTGAGTTCTATCGCCGCGGATATCTCTATTGCATCGACCGTATTGCTCTTGATGAAAAACTTGCAAAAGCATACGGAGATGTGTTTGAAGAAGATTTACATAACATCTTTGCCGCTGAAAAAGCACTTAAAGAGAGTTACTCCGCCGGACGCGATGTTATACATGCCATTACCTTTAGCAAGCTTGGAACCCTTCGCGGTGATAAAAGCGAGGATGCAGTTTTTGTAAAATCCTTCCGCGATGAGTTTAAGGACACGCTGAAAAGCGATATTATGACGTATGTTGCTGCAAGCGGCAATGATGTTGCAGCAGCCCTCATAAAAACCGCAGATATCTGCCATGCGCTCGGTGACTTTCTTATTGAGTACGAAAAACGTGCGGAAAGTGAGAAAAAGCGAATTGGAATTTGCGATTTTTCAGATTTGAGCCGTTATGCACTTCGCCTGCTTGTTGACGAAACCGGGAAAGATACTCCTTTTGCGCTCGCGCAAAAAGAACTCTATGATGCAGTCTACATCGACGAGTACCAAGACGTAAATGCAGTTCAGGACCGCATTTTTTCAGCCATTTCTACCACAACAAACCGCTTTATGGTTGGAGATATCAAGCAAAGCATTTACGGCTTTCGCGGTGCAGAACCGGCAATTTTTGCGAGTTTACGTAACTCTTATCCGGTTTATCAAAAAGAAGCAAAGGGTGATTACGCAACAATCTTTATGAGCGAAAACTTTCGCTGCAATAAAGAGGTTATCGACTTTACCAATATGATTTTTGATACCGTGATGCCGCTTATCTCGCCAGATATGAACTACACAAATAGTGACTCACTTGTATTTAAAAAGCAATGCAAGAGCGAAACTCAAACTCCGGTAAAAGTCGTTATCACCGAAACACCTCCCAAAAAATCGCCCAACGAGGGAGAAAACACCGAAGCACACTATATTGCCCGCGAAATATGCCGCCTTGTACAAGAGGAAACCAAGGACGACGGCTCGCCTATAAACTACAGCGACATCGCTATTCTGATGCGCTCTCCAAAAGCGAAAGTTGACACTTTTTCAAGAGTTCTGCGCTCCTACGGCATCCCCGTTTTCACAGAAACCAATGAAAACCTCCTAAATCAGAGCGAAGTTGAGATTGTACTCTGTATGCTTGATGTGATTGACAATCCTCGCCGCGATATTTCACTTGCAGGTGTTCTGCTTTCTCCGCTTTATAACATAAGTTATGATTTTCTCGCTTCAATCCGACACAAAGTGCACGACGAGCGTCTTTTCACCACCCTTAAAAAGTATATAGCAAGCGATGAAACAGCAGGTGATGAAAAAGAGATTCTCAAAAGTTTTATAAACGAGCTTTCCGAGCTTCGCAGTATGTCGCGGTTTATGAATGCAGGCGAGCTCATTGATGAATTCTACACCCGCCGCGCGATTTACGCGCGCTTATCCGCATCATCGCCGCTTCGCCGTGCAAACCTCGAAAAACTGCGCAATTTGGCATATAACTTTTCAAGCGCAACACCGCACTCTCTTTCGGAGTTTTTGCGATATATTAAAAACATTGAGCAAAATGCAAAAACGCCTATTCTTGCCGCCACAGTCACAGAAGATGCCGCAAATGCCGTTACTATTCAAAGCATACACAAATCAAAAGGCCTTGAATTTCCGGTAGTTTTCTTTTCCGACACACAAAAAAGGTTCAACACCGATGATGTTAAACCCGCCATTCTGTACTCCGGCAATCTCGGCTTTGCGATGAAACTGCGTGACGAAACAGGATTTGGACTTTACAATCCCCTGCTGCGCAAATCCCTCTCGCTTGCGATTGTAAACTCACTTAAAGAAGAACAGCTCCGTCTAATGTACGTTGCATTGACAAGAGCGCGCGAGCGTCTGTATGTAACGGCAATGACATCAAAACCGTATGAGCTGATTGCTCGCGCTAAAGGCGAAAGCCGCTTTATAACAAAATACGCGGCTATAAAGCAAAACAGTTTTCTGCCGCTGATTCTGCTTGCGGCAAATGGCGCGGACAGCGATATTCACACGATTGAGATAATCGGTGACGGTCCGCTTAACATTGAAGAAGTTACAGAAAATGCAGCAAGTGAAAACAATATTGTTGCAAACGAAGAAAGTGTTGCAACGCTAAATGCTCGCTTTGACTATCGCTATATGCACATTGCGCGAACCAAAATTCCTGCAAAACTTGCCATATCCCGCCTTTATCCCGATATTCTGGACGACACTGTTCTGAGCGATACCATAGAACTAAAGAAACTTCCGAAAGCGGTTGAAGCACCTCGCTTTATTTCGTCAAATCAAGATATTTCAGCCGCAAAACGCGGAAGTGCAACACACCTCTTCATGCAATTTTTTGACTTCGAAAACGCGGCGCAAAACGGTGCCGCCGCAGAGCTTTCACGCCTTGTTAAAAAAAGATTCCTGACCGAAAGTGATGCCGCTCTTGTAAGCCTTGATGAAGTGGAAACATTCCTGAATTCCTCGCTTTTTGCAAAAATGCGCGCTGCAAGCACAATCTACCGAGAACAACGATTTAACCTTACGCTAAATGCCGCCGACTTTGCCAAAGATGAGGGACTAAAAAGCGAACTTTGCGGCGAAACTGTACTTGTTCAAGGCGTTATCGACTGCTTCTTCTATGACGAAAACAGAGATATAGTTTTAGTGGACTATAAAACTGACAGAGTTCCGAAAAACGATCGCGCTGCCGCTGAGAAAAAGCTTCGGGAGTCGCACTCCTCACAACTCGCATATTACGCTAAAGCGATCGCCGAAATATGCGGAAAAGCACCTGCTAAAACGCTTATTTTCTCGCTTTGCCTCGGCGACACGGTCGAAGTGTAAAAATTGACGGATAAAAACAATAAAAAAACGCATATTTTGTCAAATAAACAATTGCATTTTTATAACAAGTCAAGTATAATACTCTTGTATCTTTATTTAATATTGAGGTAATTATGACTAACGAAAAACTTGCTATGCTCAAAGAGAAAGCTAATCTCGTGCGCAAAGGCATTATTGAGGGTACTCATGCCGCAGGCTGCGGTCATCCCGGCGGTTCCCTCTCTATAACCGACATTGTAACATATCTCTATTTTGCAGAGATGAACATTGATGAAAAGAATCCCAAAATGGCAAATCGCGACCGCTTTGTTATGTCAAAAGGTCATGCGGCTCCTGCCCTCTATTCGGTGCTCGCAAATCGCGGCTTTTTCCCGGTAGAGGATCTCCTCACACTCCGTAAAACTGACAGCTATCTCCAAGGGCATCCCGACATGAAAGGCATTCCCGGCGTTGATATGTCAACCGGCTCCCTCGGTCTTGGTATTTCTGCGGCTTGCGGCATGGCTCTTGCTGCAAAGATCAATGGCGACTCTTACCGCGTTTATTGTGCAGTAGGCGACGGCGAAAGTGAAGAAGGTCAAGTTTGGGAAGCCGCAATGTTTGCCGCTCACTACGGTCTTGACAACCTCACTGTTTTCCTTGACTACAACGGTTTACAGATCGACGGTGCTGTTAAGGATGTTATGAACCCCACTCCTCACGATACAAAATTTGCATCCTTCGGTTGGAACGTTATCACTATCGACGGTCACAACTTTGAAGAGATTGAAGCGGCTGTTAATGCTGCCAAAGCTTTCAAGGGCAAGCCAACTGCCATTATCGCAAACACTGTCAAGGGCAAGGGCGTTTCATTTATGGAAAATCTCGCGTCCTGGCATGGCAAGGCTCCCAACGATGACGAATATGCTACCGCTATGGCGGAACTCAACAAATAAGGAGGAAACAGGAAATGGCTGAAAAGAAAGCAACCCGCGAAGCTTACGGCGATACGCTTGTAGAGCTTGGCGCTACTATGAAAAATCTTGTTGTCCTCGATGCTGACCTCGCCGAGGCTACAAAAACCTGCAAGTTTAAAAAGGCTTTTCCCGACCGCTTCTTTGACTGTGGCATCGCCGAAGGAAACATGATGGCTGTTGCAGCAGGTCTTGCTGCTTCCGGACTGGTTCCGTTTGCTTCAAGCTTTGCAATGTTTGCAAGCGGCAGAGCTTTTGAGCAGGTCCGCAATATGATCGGTTACCCACACCTCAATGTTAAAATCGGAGCTACCCACGCAGGTATTACCGTTGGCGAGGACGGCGCAACTCACCAATGCAACGAAGACATCGCGCTGATGCGCACCATTCCCGGTATGACTATCATCAATCCTGCAGACTGCGTAGAAGCTGCTGCAGCAGTTAAGTTTGCCGCACAAATGAACGGTCCCGTTTATATGCGTTTTGGCAGATACGCGGTTCCTACATTCAACACTGCTGACTACAAGTTTGAACTTGGCAAAGGCATTGAGCTTTGCGACGGTAACGATGTTGCAATTGTTGCAACCGGTCTTATGGTCAGTGTTGCACTTGAAGCTGCAAAATTACTCAAAGCTGACGGTATCAACGCACGCGTTATCAACATTCACACCATTAAGCCTATCGACGAGGACATCCTCGTTAAGGCTGCGAAAGAAACCGGTGCAATTGTTACTGCTGAAGAGCATAACATTATCGGCGGTCTCGGCAGTGCCGTTGCAGAAGTTCTTTGTGAAAAGTTACCTGTCCCCATGCTCCGCGTTGGTGTTGAGGACAAGTTTGGCAAGAGCGGTCAAGTGCCCGAACTTCTCGAAATCTACGGTCTCACCGCAGAAAACATTGCAAGCAAAGCGAAAGCGGCTATCGCACTTAAGAAATAATTGCACAAACAAAGCCCACGGCAATGCCGTGGGCTTTTTGTTTTGGGTGAGATATAGGTAAATTATAGTTTATGGGTGCAAATTGAAACGCACAAATTTGTAGGGGCGATTATTAATCGCCCGCAGAAACAACCTAAAACCCTGGCAAGACGGGCGAATACTATTCGCCCCTACAAATTCCCGTCATCCTGAACAACGTGAAGGATCTGCACGGCGTAGCCGTGTCTCCTTTAGAAAAACCTTGCCACGGCAAGGTTTTCAGATTCTTCGCATTCGCTCAGAATGACATGTAGGTAATAAAAACCCACTCTTTCGAGTGGGTTTTTATTTTGCTTTTACACTGACTTATTTGTCAGCATTCTCCTGTGCGGGAGCCTTTTCAGCAACCAGACGGATGATTGCCATTTCAGCAGCGTCGCCACGACGGGGACCGATCTTGTAGATCTGAGTGTAACCACCGTTGCGGTCAGCATACTCGGGAGCGATGGTATCGAAAAGCTTCTTAACAACGCTCTCCTTGGTGATAAAAGCAAGAGCCTGACGGCGGGATGCAAGAGTGTTCTTCTTGCCGAGAGTAATCATCTTCTCAGCGAGAGGTCTTACTTCCTTTGCTCTGGTGAGAGTAGTCTCAACAGAACCGTTCTCAAGCAAATATGTTACCATACCTCTGAGCATAGCTTTTCTATGATCAGAAGTTCTGCCAAGTTTTCTTGTTCCGGGCATTGTAATTCCCTCCTTGTTATATTTTAGTCGTCCTCGCGCTTAAGTTCGAGGCCGAGTGCCTGAAGTTTGCTAATAACTTCTTCAAGCGACTTCTTACCGAGATTCTTAACTTTGATCATTTCGCTCTCGGTACGATTTGTCAAATCTTCAACAGTATTGATACCTGCACGCTTCAAACAATTGAAGCTACGAACTGACAAGTCAAGATCTTCAATGGTCATCTCAAGGACTCTGTCCCTGATGGTTTCTCTACGTTCAACCATGATTTCCGCCTTCTTAGCCTCGTCCGACATATTTACGAAGAGGTTGAGATGCTCGTTGAGTATCTTGGCGCCGAGCGAAATCGCTTCTTTGGCGGAAACGGTACCGTTTGTCTTTACATTAAGCGTAAGCTTATCGTAGTCGGTGATGTTTCCAACACGGGTGTTTTCCACAGTATACTGTACCTTGTATACAGGGGTATAAATAGAATCGGTGAAGATGAGGCCGATAGGAGCGCTGGTCTGTGCAGTTGCATTATATGCCTGCTTGTTCTTCTCCTGCGAAACATATCCGCGGCCGCGATCAAATGTAAGTTCCATGTAGAAACGTGCATTCTCACATACAGTTGCTATATGATGTTCAGGATTGAGAATCTCAATATCAGCGTCGGTTGCGATATCGCCTGCAGTAACCTCGCAAGCACCGGTTACATCAATAACAACGGTCTTGGGAGTCTGGGAATAAAGTTTTGCAACAATTCCCTTTACATTAAGAACGATTTCGGTAACCTCTTCTTTAACACCGGGCACGGTTGTAATCTCGTGAAGAACGCCGTCAATCTTGATGCTGCAAACTGCAACACCGGGAAGCGAGCTGAGAAGCACTCTGCGAAGCGAGTTGCCAAGCGTTGTACCGTAGCCGCGCTCAAGAGGCTCAACAACGAAGGTTCCTTCGCTGCCATCTGCACTGACGTCAACCATGTTTATATTAGGCTTTTCTATTTCAATCATTTCGTACCCTCCTTAATAATCTGTTCATGCAATCCGATAGTCTTTTCCAAAATGGAGTGGTGCATTTTTTGCATACTGTATATCCAAGCCACGCTCCGATATAAAAATATGCATATCGGAGGCGGTATTACTTGGAATAGAACTCAACGATGAGCTGCTCGTTGATCTCAAAGTCGATATCTTCTCTTGCGGGAAGAGTAACAACCTTTGCAGTACCGTTTTCTGCAACTTCAAGCCACTTGGGAGTCTTTGCTGCTGCAACACCCTCAAGAAGTTCCTTGATCTTTGCGCTGTCAGTGCTGCTCTCATTGATGGAGATAACATCGCCAGCCTTTACAAGGATAGAGGGAATGTTAGCCTTCTTGCCATTGAGTCTGAAATGGTTGTGAAGAACAAGCTGACGAGCTTCCTTACGGCTGGACGCCATACCCATTCTGTAAACAACGTTATCAAGACGGCTCTCAAGGATAACGAGAAGGTTTTCACCGGTCATGCCGGGCTTCTTATCTGCCATGATAAAGTAGTTCTTGAACTGCTTCTCAAGCAGACCGTAATATCTTCTTACCTTCTGCTTTTCGCGAAGGTGCATACCGTATTCGCCGATCTTCTTGCGAGCATCGCCATGCTGACCGGGAACCTGTGCTCTGCGATCAAATGCGCACTTGCCGGAAGTGCAACGCTCACCCTTAAGGTAAAGCTTTGTGCCTTCTCTGCGGCAAAGTCTGCAAACAGGACCTGTATATCTTGCCATTTTGTTATACCTCCTAAAATAATTACACGCGTCTGCGCTTAGGCGGACGGCAACCGTTGTGAGGAATCGGGGTAACGTCCTTGATCATTGTGATCTCAAGGCCTACGGTCTGAAGTGCACGAATTGCAGATTCACGTCCCGAGCCAGGGCCCTTAACATAAACTTCAACGGTCTTCATACCGTGGTCAACAGCGATCTTACCTGCTGCCTCTGCTGCAGTCTGTGCTGCAAAAGGAGTAGACTTTCTGGAACCCTTGAAGCCCATCTCACCTGCAGATGCCCAAGATACTGCGTTACCTTCGGTATCAGTGATAGTGATAATTGTGTTATTAAAGGTAGCCTGAATGTGTGCTGCGCCCTTCTCGACGTTCTTGCGTTCGCGGCGCTTCTTAATAACCTTTTTAACAGCTTTAGCCATTCTCTTTGGTCACTCCTTTACTTCTTCTTGTTCGCGATGGTCTTTGCGGGACCCTTGCGAGTTCTTGCATTGGTCTTGGTTCTCTGTCCTCTTACAGGGAGACCCTTTCTATGACGAACGCCACGG
>SVRG01000078.1 GCA_015064965.1 Oscillospiraceae bacterium | reverse complement strand
CGGTGAGGAACTTGGTTATACAGCTGATATGAAAGCATTTAAGGCAGATCCCACTGCATTTAAAGGAAATGTTGCCGATGTTTCTATGTTTGTGCGTCTGGCAGTCACCGGCAGACAGAATTCTCCGGATATGTATGAGGTTATGCGTATACTCGGAAAAGAAAAGGTTACAGCAAGACTTCTTGATGCGGTAAAGTAACAAAGGAGAAAACAATGGAAGACGTTAAGACTAATTTTTTGGAGGAAATCGTTGAAGCCGATATGGCAGCGAATCCGGAACTCAGGATTCACACTCGTTTTCCTCCTGAACCAAACGGTTATTTGCATATTGGAAGCGCAAAGGCAATCTGGATAAACTCGACAATAGCAAAAAAGTACGGCGGAAAATTTAATCTTCGCTATGATGATACCAACCCTGCCAAAGAGGATAATGAATATGTTGAGTCTATTTATGAGGATTTAACATGGCTTGGCGCAGAGCCTACCGGCGGTGTTTTTTACGGCTCTGACTATTTTGACAAATGCTACGAATACGCTGTCAAGCTAATAAAAGAGGGAAAGGCATATGTGTGCGATCTTTCTGCTGAGGAAATGCGCGAATATCGCGGCACATTAACTGTTCCTGGTAAAAACAGCCCTTGGAGAGATAGAAGTGTCGAAGAAAACCTTGATCTCTTTGAACGTATGAAAAACGGCGAATTTGAGGATGGAACACATACTCTCCGTGCGAAAATTGATATGTCCTCGCCGAATATGAATATGCGTGACCCTGCAATCTACCGCATTGTTCATACTTCGCATCATCGTCAGGGAAACAAATGGTGCATATATCCGCTTTATGATTTTGCGCACCCCATTCAGGACGCTATCGAAGGTATCACACATTCTCTTTGCTCGCTTGAATTTGAGAATCACCGCCCGCTTTATGATTGGGTTGTCGATAATATTGATTTTGATAAAAAACCTAAGCAGAGAGAGTTTGCGCGTTTGAACGTAACTTATACTGTTATGAGTAAGCGTTATCTTCGTCAGCTTGTTGAAACACAGCTTGTAGACGGTTGGGATGACCCGAGAATGCCTACAATTTGCGGTCTTCGTCGCCGTGGATTTACTGCTGCGTCCATCTTTGATTTTGTTGAACGTGCAGGCGTTGCAAAAGCATATAGCTTGGTTGATATTGAACTTCTTGAGCATTGCATTCGCGAAGAACTTAACATGACCGCGCCTCGCAGAGTTGCAATTCTTGATCCTATCAAAGTGGTTGTGACCAACTATCCCGAAGATAAGGTTGAGTATTTTGAACTCCCTAACAATCCTAATGATGAAAATGCTGGCAAACGTAAGGTTCCTTTTACAAGGGAGCTTTATATAGACAGAAGTGATTTTGAGGAAGTTCCTCCTCCTAAGTTCTTCCGCATGAAACCCGACGGAGAAGTGCGTCTTATGGGTGCTTACATTGTAAAATGCAATGAGATCGTTAAAAACGAAGACGGAAGCATTAAGGAGATTCGTTGCACGGCTGATATTGAAACCGGTTCCAATATGCCTCTCGACGGACGTAAGATCAAAGGCACAATACACTGGCTTTCGGCAGAGTATTCGGATAGTGTGGACGTCATGCTCTATGACAGACTCTTTACTATCGAGAATGTTGCAGATATTCCTGAAGATAAGACGTATAACGATTATCTTAATCCCGATTCACTTAAAAAGCTGACGGGTTGCAGAGTTGAAAAAGCACTTAATGATGCGAAAGACGGCGAAAAATTCCAATTTGTTCGCACCGGATATTTTGTAAAAGATACCAAGTATCCTAATACATTCAATCGTATCGTTGGTCTTAAAGACAGTTATCCTAAAAAATAAATCAACTGAATAATTTGGAGGTTATCATGAAAAAGATTTCTTTTGTACTTGCCATTATTATGGTTATGTGTGTGCTGCCCATATCTGTTTTTGCTGCAAATGCAACTGTATCCATTACTAGCGCAACAGCTAAAGCAGGCGAAGAGGTAGAGATTACTCTTGCTATAAAAAACAGCCCCGGTATTGCCGGCGCACAGTTTTATGTTGGCTATGATTCCAGCGTTATGACATATGTATCCGGAACACCTCACTCGCACAAATATGAGTCCAAAGTGGTAGATGAATACACAGTTAATACTTGTGAATGCGGACATTCTTATAAAACCGAGGATGGTATTCCTGCTACCTTCTTTACAGCGCTTTCTCCCTCTGAAGGAGCAAATCCCGTAAAGGTTGTTTTTGCAAACCTTGGTCTTAAGAACGTAACGGGTGACTTTACTGTTGCGCAGATTAAGTTTAAGATCAATGCCGATGCAAAAGCAGGTGAGTACGATTTGAGCCTGTCTTCTGTAGAGGCGGATTGTGCTCAAGGTCCCGAAAATGATATTGTAAAAGTTCCGCTTACGGTTAAAAATGCAACCATTACTGTTAAGGGTAACACTTCTGCTCCCTCGGATAGTGGTCCGATTGGCACAACACATAAGCACAATTATAAGAAGACCGTTGTAGCTCCTGAAGGTGCAAATCCCGGATATACTCTTTATGAGTGCTCTTGCGGACATTCTTACAAAGGAGATTATGCATATAGCGATACTCCTACAGTTGTAGCTCCAAAGTTTGAAAAGCAGAGAGATTATTCTAATAATTTCACCGATGTAACTGCTGATAAGTGGTTTGAAAAATATGTAAGAATTGCTTATGAATACAAACTCGCAAACGGTACATCCGCTTCCAAATTCTCACCTGATAATAAGTTTACCGTAGCTCAGGCACTTACGGCTGCGGTTAATATTCATACTACATATAACGGAACTTCTGTTCGTGCTGCTGCTACCGGCGAGGCATGGTATGTTCCGTATGTTGAATACTGTGTTGAAAAGGAAATTGTAAAAGAAGGTCAGTTTACAAACTTTGATGCTAATATCACTCGCGGTGATATGGCGATTGTATTTGCTAATGTCCTTCCCGAGAGCGAATATACTGCCGTAAAGAGCGGTTCAAACCCTGATGTGACAAGTGATATGGCTTGTGCATCTGCGGTCCAGAAACTCTATCAGGCAGGTATTGTGGGCGGCGATGCCGGAAGTGGAAATTATCGTCCTAATGATGAAATCGTCCGCAGTGAAGCTTGCGTAATCTTTACTCGCATAGCAGTAGCTGACGAGAGAGCAAAATAAGATTTTTAGCTTGCGGCTTTAATGCCGCAAGCTTTTTGTTATTATATTGGCGTTTTGTTCATAGAATTTATTAAAAACTCTGTGAGGACGCATATGCTTAATAAATTTAATTGTGCTACATATGCATTGAAAATTTTATTTCTTTGTTTGCTGTTTTTTTGTGTGATATTCTTTCTTTGTGATATCAGTGAACCGCATGTAAATTTATTTGCCGAAACTTCGGCTCATATTCAATCGCCCTGTATTATAATTGATGCAGGTCACGGCGGAAGGGACGGCGGAGCTTCGACTTCCGGCGGTATCTTGGAAAAAAATTTGAACCTTTCTGTGGCGTTTTCTTTAAACGATATTATGAAATTATGTGGAATCGAAACGGTAATGACAAGGGAGAACGATAGATTAGCGTGTGATGAAGACGATCCGAATTTGAAGGGGAAAATAAAAATAACGGATTTAAAAAACAGATTGAAAATAGCAAACGAATATCCCGAGGCGATCTTTGTCAGTATTCATATGAATAATTTCTCTGTAGAAAAATATAAAGGCTTACAGGTTTATTATTCTGCGAATAATGAAAAATCGTTTTCTCTTGCAAAAAATATACAAGAAAATGTTTGTAAAGTGTTGCAGCCGGAGAATAACAGAAAGGTGAAAAAAGCAGGGAGCAACATTTTTTTGCTTGATCGCATTCAGTCACCCGCGATACTGATAGAATGCGGTTTCCTTTCGAATAAATCGGAGAGTGAAAAGTTGGCGGAAAATTCATATCAGACGGCACTTTCTTTGATTTTTGCAGATTCGCTGTTGCTTAATTTAACATAGAAAAGGAAAACTTTGTGAAATGCTTGAAAAAACAAAAATCTAATGGTATAATAATTAGTAATGAATTTTTGTAAATCTGCAGTTCATGAAAGGAATGATATTATGAACGATAAGGGAAGATTTTATATAACAACTGCTATTGCATATGCTTCCAGAAAACCTCATTTTGGCAACACATATGAGGTTATTATGACTGATGCTATTGCTCGTTTTAAGCGTCAGGTTGGATATGATGTGTTCTTTTTGACCGGAACAGACGAACACGGTCAAAAAATCGAAAACTATGCAAACGAGGCTGGCATTTCTCCCCAGGAGTATGTTGATAATGTAGCTGCCGAGATCCGTAAAATCTGGGATCTTATGGGGGCAAGTTATGATAAATTTATTCGCACTACTGATGATTATCATGTGCGTTCTGTTCAGCATATTTTTAAAAAGCTTTATGACAAAGGCGATATATACAAGGGCCATTACGAGGGCTGGTACTGCACTCCCTGTGAGTCTTTCTTTACAGAAACTCAAGTAACCGATTGCAAATGTCCGGACTGCGGTGCGGCAGTTACAAAAGCAAAAGAAGAAGCATATTTCTTTAAGATGAGCAATTATGCCGATAAACTTATTGAATATATTGAAACTCACCCTGAGTTTATTGAGCCGGAATCACGCAAAAAGGAAATGGTTAACAACTTCCTTAAAGCAGGTCTTCAGGACCTTTGCGTTTCGCGTTCTTCCTTTACTTGGGGTGTGCCGATTACATTTGATGAAAAGCATGTAACTTATGTTTGGATTGACGCGCTCTCCAATTATATAACCGCTCTTGGATATGATCCTGATAATGCAGAACAGCCTGAACTTTATAAAAAGAACTGGCCTTGTGATGTTCATATCATAGGTAAAGATATTCTTCGTTTCCATACAATTTATTGGCCTATCATCCTTATGGCATTGGGTGAGCCGTTGCCTAAAAAGGTTTTTGGTCATCCTTGGTTCAACTTTGGCACTGACAAAATGTCAAAGTCTAAAGGAAATGTGATTTATGCCGATGAACTTGCTGAAATTTTCGGTGTTGACGGCGTTCGTTATTACGCACTTGCAGAGATGCCTTACGCATCTGACGGAAGCATAACTTATGAGAATATCATTAATCGTTACAACACTGACCTTGCAAACAATCTCGGAAATCTTGTCAACCGCACGGTGGCAATGACTAAAAAGTATTTTGACGGTGTTGTTCCTGCTCCTGCAGATGTAGATGCCGTTGATGCAGAACTCATCGCCGAAACCGAAAAAGCGAAAAAACTTTCGTATGAACTTATGGAAAGCTATCATATTGCAGACGCTCTTGAAGCTATTTTTACAATGCTTCGCCGTGCAAACAAGTATATTGACGAAACTACTCCATGGACACTTGCGAAGAGCGAAGAAACCCGTGGTAGACTTGCAACTGTAATATATAACCTGCTTGAAACAATCCGCATTGCTGCCGTGCTACTCACCCCGTATATTCCGACAACGGCAGATAGCATTTTTAATCAAATTGGTACGGACAAGCGCGATTACGACAGCGTTGCAACATTTGGTTCTCTTGAATCCGGCAAGGCTGTTGGTGAAGCGGCTGTTCTCTTTGCAAGACTTGATGAAGAAAAGATTCTTGCGGATGTTGCTGCAAAACGTGAGGCGGCAATGGCAGCAGAGAAGAAAGTTGAAAAGCCTGAGGGCGTTGCTCAAATAGGAATTGATACTTTTATGGGAGTTGAACTTCGCACCGCGCAGATCGTTGCTTGTGAAAAACTTCCTAAAGCTAAAAAGTTGCTCAAACTTCAGCTTGACCTTGGTTATGAAAAACGCCAGGTACTTTCAGGTATTGCGAAATTCTATACGCCCGAAGAGCTGATAGGTAAAAAGGTTATTGTGGTTGCAAATCTTGCACCTGTTAAACTTTGTGGCGAGGATAGTTTTGGAATGATTCTTGCTTCCGGCGAAGAAGAAGTCAGAGTGGTTTTCCTTGATAGTGAAACTCCTCTCGGAGAGCGTGTAAGATAATGTATTTTGATTCTCATTCGCATTATTATGACAGCCGCTTTAAAAATGAGTTTGAAGGCGGTGCGCGTAAATTGCTGGACAAACTGTTTGCCGATAGTGTTTGCGCGATTATAAATGTTGGTGACTCGATTAAAGCTTCTGAAAAATGTATAGCCCAAGCGGCTGAATATAAGAATATGTATGTAGCCGCAGGTATACATCCGAGTTGTGCCGGTAAAGAGGGAAGTGTAAATGAAGGACGCATTGCACTTTGCGACTTGCTGGACAATGCAGACAAAAGTAAGATCGTTGCTGTTGGCGAAATTGGATTTGACTATCACTATGATGACACCGACCGTGATACGCAACGCGAGTTTTTTGAGATGCAGATGCGCGTTGCCGAAATGTACGGTCTTCCGGTTGTAATTCATGACCGCGAGGCGCATGGCGACTGTTTTGATATGGTATGTAAATACCCAAATGTTCGCGGTGTGTTTCACAGTTACAGTGGCAGTGCCGAGATGGCGGCGGAACTTATCAAACGCGGTTGGGTGATATCTTTTTCGGGTGTTGTAACTTTTAAAAACGCCGAAAGAGTGCGTGCTGTTGCCAAGAGTATACCGCTTGATAAAATGCTGATAGAAACTGACTGCCCTTATCTTGCACCGCATCCTCACAGAGGAGAGTGTAATCATTCGGGATTGCTTGAGTATACTGCTGCAGCGCTTGGAGAAGTACATGGTGTTACCGGTGAGGAAATTGCAAAAATAACCGCAGAAAATGCGGCGAGGTTTTTTGGTATTAAATTATGAAAGATATGACTATCACCTATGAGGTGGACGGGGCCCTTTATGTAAATATAACAAACCGTTGCTCCAACCGTTGCGATTTTTGCATTCGCAACAACGGCGACGGTGCATACGGTTCAAACTCACTTTGGCTTTCCAGAGAGCCTACGTGTGATGAAATATTTGAAAGTATAGTAAAAAGAAATCCGGATAACTATTCCGAACTCGTTTTTTGCGGGTACGGTGAGCCAACAGAACGTCTGGGCGACTTGATTAATGTCGCGAAACGTGTTAAGGAGAGATATTCTGTAAAAATCAGGATTAACACCAACGGTCATTCTTCTCTTATCCATGGCTATGACACTGCTCCCGACTATAGCGATGTTATTGATACTGTGTCAATAAGTTTGAACGCTCCAACTGCCGAAGGATATGATAAAGTTTGCCACTCTGTGTTCAAAGAAGCAGCTTTTGACGGTTTGCTTGACTTTGCTTCGAAGGTTAAGAATTATGTAAAGACTGTTGTTTTAACGGTTGTTGATGTGGCGCTTTCTGCAGAGGAGATTTCCGAATGCCAAAGAATTGCCGATAGTGTTGGCGTACCGCTGAGAGTACGTAAGTATATTGGTAAGGAGTAACAAAAAAGGCGGATAAAAAATCCGCCTTTTCTATGTTTTATTAGCGGAAATAATGTTGACAAGTAAAGGCTTTTTATGATATAATTTTGTAGTATAAAATTAATATTATTTAAGGAGAGCACCATGTCACAGAACACTACCGCGAAATTTATTGCGATGTCTGATAAGCCGAAACTTTTTGGCTTTGCTTGTGATTTTGTTTCCGCGGAAAGTTTTTCCGTTTTTCGTTCTCCCTCTTTTGCTGTTTTTCCCGGCTTTTGCGATGTGCATGTGCATTTTCGTGAGCCGGGTTTTTCTTATAAAGAGACCATAGCTACCGGATCTAAAGCAGCTGCTCGCGGCGGTTATACTGCTGTTTGCACCATGCCAAATCTTAGTCCGGTTCCGGATAACGCGGAGAATCTTGCAAAGCAGCTTAGAATTATTGAAGAAGATGCGGTCATCCATGTTTATCCTTATGCTGCGATTACTGTCGGACAAAAAGGCGAACAGATTTCTGAAATGGAATCCATGGCAAAAGATGCAATCGCGTTTTCCGATGACGGAAGAGGAGTGCAGAATGATGACATGATGCGCCAGGCAATGCTTCGGGCAAAATCGCTTGGCAAAATGATTGTTGCTCATTGTGAAGTTAATGACCTTTTAAAGGGCGGGTATATTCATGATGGCGAATATGCTGCAAAACATGGGCACAAAGGTATATGTAGCGAGAGCGAGTATGCCCAGATTGCTCGTGATATTGAACTTGTAAAAGAAACCGGTTGCGCATATCATGTATGTCATATATCCACCAAAGAGAGCGTGGAATTGATAAGAAAAGCTAAAGCCGATGGCGTTGACATCACATGCGAAACTGCACCGCATTATCTTGTGATGGATGATAGCGATTTGCAGGAGGACGGAAGGTTTAAAATGAATCCTCCGCTCAGAAGTGAGGCAGACAGACTTGCTCTTATTGAAGGCATAAAAGACGGCACAATTGATATGATCGCTACTGACCACGCGCCTCACAGCGCTGAGGAAAAAGGAAAAGGCCTTGCAGGAAGCGCATTTGGTATAGTAGGTCTTGAAACCGCTTTTGCGGTAGTGTATACAAAGCTTGTTTTGACCGGTGTTTTATCGCTTGAAAAAGTCATTGAGCTTCTTTCTGATAATCCGAGAAAACGATTCAACATTCCACTTGGTAATGATTTTTCCGTTTGGAAACTTGATGAAGAGTTTTGTGTAAATCCGGACGAGTTCTTGTCCAAGGGTAGGAGCACACCATTTGCCGGTGAAAAACTTCTTGGTCAGTGTATGCTGACAGTTTGTGACGGCAAAATTGTTTATAGTAAATAATTGGTTTAGATATAAAGGGAGGCTGTATTTTTTATGGCAAAGAGAACGGACATTAAAAAAGTTTTAATAATCGGCTCCGGTCCTATTGTAATAGGTCAGGCTGCTGAATTTGACTATGCGGGTACTCAGGCTTGTCTTGCGTTAAAAGAAGAAGGATATGAAGTTGTTCTTTGCAACTCGAATCCTGCAACAATTATGACTGATACTTCTATTGCTGATAAGGTTTATATGGAGCCTTTGACGCTTGAATATATTGCTAAAATTCTTCGC
>SVRG01000077.1 GCA_015064965.1 Oscillospiraceae bacterium | reverse complement strand
GTGTTTCGCCACAGTCATCACATACGGTGGTTTCTACGCCGCCTTCTGTACATGTTGCGGTGGAAGTGGTGGTCTTGTTTTCGTGTGTGCATTCTTCTTCTGCTGCTACTGCGAGCTCGCTGCCGATGCCGGTAATAGCAATTACATCTTCATCAACATTGTAAGCTTCATCAATCGCTACAACAAATACATATGCTCCGTCTTCAAGTTCTGCATCCTTTGTATAGTTGAGAGTTGCAAGAGTACCAACTATAGCCTTATCGGTAAGTGTGGTATCAATAAATCCAATCTTATAAGGATTCTTAGTAAGGTCGGTTGCGCCCTCAAAAGTAATGTCCTTAACAGCCTCGCCTGCGAGTACGCTGTCAAGAGCAAAGCCTTCGGGAGCGGTTACATACAGTGTTGCCGCAACCAACGGATCAGTAATATTAGCAGTAAGAGTTACAGCTACAGTTCCGTCATCAAGCACTGCGGTGCTAGCTGTAACAGTGTTGCCTGCGGGAGCAGTTACGTTATCGCAACCGTTTGCACAGTAGAGTGTACCGTCTGCTTTTGCAACGTAAATGTGCTCTGTGCAAACATAAGCAACATCCTCAGTGGTTGTTCTGCCGCATTCGCTACAAGTAAATGTCTTTACGCCGGTAACACCGGGAGCTGCAGGAGTGGTGATTACACCTTCGTCAAATGTACATTCCTTTGCGATATTGGTAATTACGCGACCTGCATACATTGCATTATAGTGCGCGCCCTGAATAAAGCCGTCAGCAAGTGCAGTCTTGGCAAAAGAATGTTCTCCGTAGTTTGCAACGATTGTTTCAGTACCGTCAGGAGTATAGCCGTTACCCTTGGTAAAGATAGGAGAAGTTGCCTTAGTAGTTCTGCCGGTAGAAACATTCATCTCAATGTTCTTAACATTCTTTACAGTATAGTACTTAAGAACATCGGAGTTGTCATTGAGGTTAAGAACAAACTTGTCAAGATAGCCTTCACCGTCATCGGTGTTCTTATATCCGGACATGAGTGTTACGATTGTTGAGGTTCCGTTAAGAGTAATGGTAGTCTCGCAATTTGTGGTTGCTACAAGAGGAGTAGCCACAGGAGAAGATGTAATAAGATATACATCATTAATTGAAGGATATCCAACACCGTCATTTGCAACGAGGGTAACCTTCTTACCGTCTACAGTATAGCCGTTTTCATTCAAAGAAGCAGATGTAGTGATACGGTTACCGAGGAAAACTTTATTATAGAAAGTGGGTATGGTTTCAAATGTTATGTTTTCACCGTTACCTTTACTATACTCATTTACACCAGAAACAGTAATTGTTGTTTCTGCAGGTGCGGTATCATCAGCAGTCATACCGGTGGTACCTGCAATAATGTAACCGGTTACACCGGTTGCGATTTCATCGCCGAATGTGAGGTTGTTCCAGTTAGCCTGGAAAACAAACTCTTTTGCTTTGTTGTTATCTGAGAAGAAATAAATATACTCAAACGCAGTATCGCCACCGAGGATAAGGCGAGTTGCCGCCTCTGCATAGAAACCGGTCTTGCCGGAAGTGCCGTTAACAAGAGATGTAATGGTTATAGGCTCTGCGTATGCAGGAAGTTCTACAACACCGCTGATATAGTAACGGTCGGTAAGACAAACTGTACCGCCAACATTTGCAATACGTCTTACCGCTTCTGTAATGGTAAGAACTTCATCAGAAGCAGTACCGGAAGCTGTATCAGTACCAATGTGCGGGTCAGCCTGACCAAGTGCGTCTACATAAACAGTGGGCTTTTCAGTCTGCTCTACAACGCGTACGCCGCATGCAGCACATGCATAGTAGTATGTTTCGCCATCCTTCTGCCATACATAATCAATAGCCTCATGATTTGTTGCGTCAAGTTCAAGTTCTCTTGTTGCACCTGTTTCGCTGCCGCAAGAGCATATTTCCTTTTCTACACCCTTTGTAGAGCAAGTAGAAACGCTAACAAGTTCATAGGTCTTTTCTGTGCCTTCGTGGTTACAAGCAGTAACACCGCCGCAAATGTCGCAAGTTCCGTTTGTATCTTCGTCAACGTGCGCTTCAGTTGCTTCAGCCGCGCCGCAAGCACAAACCTTCTGGTGACCCGCGATGCCTACAGTTTCATATTCAGCATAGTTGTGAGTATGGAAAACTGCGAGTTCGGGCTCTTCTGCAATTACCCATTTGCCGTTTGTATTAAGGTCTTCAAAGCAATCTGCGGTGTACTGAGTGGATTTTGCATCACCGTTTTCCCAAACTTTACCCTGAATAGTGCCATAATAGTAGCAGTTTCCGATGGGTTTAGCAGGAAGGTAGCCACCAATGGAGTTGATATAGTCAGCTGTACCCTTTTCAGAAGTAACCGCTGTCTTGTTAAGACAGTAAGCAGCACCAAAGTACTTACTGATGGAAGAGTTCTGACCGCCAAAAAGACCGCCGACATATGTACCCTTAGCGGATACGGTACCTGTATTAAGGCAGTCGGAAATATTGCCGACATTGCTAATCTGACCTGCAATACCGCCGGTGTATGAATTACTGGTTCTTGTGGTAGAAATAGCGCCGGTGTTCTTACACTCAGTCAAAGAATAATTTTCAGTAGTAGCGTTAACATCCTGTCCGGTGAACAAACCGATAATACCGCCGACATGGAAATAACCGCTTACATCGCCTTCATTGAGACACTGAGTAATGGTAACAGGACCCGCCTTCTGGTCCGATTTACCTACAATACCGCCGACATTTGCAGCATTGTCAGTATAAGTCGAGGAGATAGTACCGGTATTCTTACAACCGCTGATAACTACGGTACCTGTACCGTGACCGTAGTGATAACCGATGATACCACCAACAGTATCAGCGCTGGAAGTTACATCGCCGGTGTTTTGGCAGCCTGTAACAGCTGCGTTGTTTGTATTAGTATTGCGGAGCAAGCCGATGATACCGCCGACATACTGACCGGTTGCGGTAACATCAACATCGCTTGAACAATTTGTGATTGTAATGGCCTGATGTGCATAACCTATAAGGCCACCGACGTATTTAACACCTGAAACGGCACCGGAAACATTAAGATTCTTAATCTCCGCATCTCTGATATAACCAAAGAGAGCGGCATAATTTGTTCCGCTGATGTTAATGCCGGAAATGGTATAACCGTCACCGTCAAAAGTACCGGTGAAGTGATAATCAGCGGAAATACCGATAGGTGCCTGTCCGGCTACGTCAGTAAGATTGATATCATTGGTAAGCTTATAGCTACCGCTGATAACTTCCTCTTTGCCCATAAGGGCAACGAGTTCTGCTGCTGTACCGATTTCTATAACTTCTGCAGCAGTTTCTTCAGCGCTTACGGGAAGCACTACAGGAAACATGCTAAGAAGCATACAAAGGGTAAGCAGTACGCTTAAAAATTTCTTGCTCATAGTGTTTTTCCTTTCAAAATATATTTAAGGATATACGATTTTATGTTACCATATATATCATATTTTTGCAATATATTTTTTACACAATACATTGTTTTTTTTCATAAAAAATAACACAATCTCCTCAAGAAACATAAGGAGATTGTGTTATTTCAACTAAAAAACATAAATCTGTGCTTTCCGGCACGTTTTGCGCGATAAAGCGCATCGTCCGCATTTTTATAAAGATCGTCCAGATTATCGGCATCGCTGCCGAAAATACTTATACCAACACTGCCTGAAACGCCGCCAAAGGGCAATTTATCGCAAACCGACTGCATTGCCGAAAGCAGAACCTCTGCCTTTTCGGCTATTATTTCCTTGGTAGGTGTATATTTCATCAGCACCAAAAACTCATCCCCGCCAAGTCTGCCAACGAGGTCGCTGTCGCGGAAGCATCCTGATATCTCTTTTGCAAGCTCTGTCAAAAAGCGGTCACCCTCAAAATGTCCGAGAGTATCATTGACAAGTTTGAAATTGTCAATATCGATCATAAACAGTGCATGAGTGTCCGACGCGCCGCTACCGGCTAAAAACTGCTTTGCATATCGCATTGTAGCCGAGCGATTAAGTATGCCCGTAAGCTCATCACGCTCCGCCGCCCACATGATACGATTTTCTTCAATCTTTTTTGCATTTATATCACGTACAATGAATACCGCGCAAAGATGGTTGTCAAAGGGATTTGTGATAAACTTCATTTCGTCACGCACAAAGCGTTCTTCGCCGCTGGAAAATCTGCGCAAGTATTCCATTGATATATCGCGCTTTCCGCTTTCATAAACATTTCTCAGCGCGCGCGGAGTAAAAGAGCGAAAAAAAGCAAATGCAGGACCTTTTTCGTCAACAACACCTTTATTGGCTCTGCTTGCAAAGCTATCCATGTCTTCATGGTGCTCAACAGCAATACCGTTTACCGCCTGCCGATGCTCTGAAATAATACGCCAATCCACAACATCAATAAGCATTGAAAAATATGTGTCCGCAGGAAGATTGAACATATATTCAAGTTCCCTGTCATAATTCTGTGCGGCAATCATATCACCTGTAATATCGCGGCTGAATCCCGCTATACCGA
Organism: Oscillospiraceae bacterium; assembly: GCA_015064965.1. Taxonomy (GTDB): domain Bacteria; phylum Bacillota; class Clostridia; order Oscillospirales; family CAG-272; genus UMGS902. The sequence continues at coordinate 4,542 of SVRG01000077.1, read as the reverse complement.
TGATTTCTCCTTTAGCATCTCTTAAAATATATTTTGATGTTGACGCATAACGCGGCTGACCGTTTTCATCATCGGCAAGCGGCTCTGCATAATTGTGCTTATCCACGCCAGCTGCCATAAGCCTATGGTCATCATCAACATACCGTTGTGCAAGCTCCTGATTTTCAAAAATTTCAAAATCGGTATAGCCGACAATATCGTCAACCGATGTTTTTCCAAGCATCTTTGCGAACGGAATGTTAGCCGCCCTATAAACAAGATCTTTGTCCTTGATAAAAATCATATTTGGTGTATTATCAAGTATATTCTGAAACGCATTAAGCATCAGGCGCGCCTGTGGTTCATCCTTAATTATAGCCTCTATATCCTTCATTTTCTTCTCCGTTTCTGAAGGCAGTCGCGGGTGTATCTACCGGCATAATCTGTAGGTTCATCCTATGCTGTCTTTTAATTATTGTTCGGCAGGTTCCATAAAATCGCTTTTGGAACTTGCTACTTTAAAAGCTTCCATTACCTTCGGGTTAAACACTCCGCATTCACCGTCAAGTATCATTTTTACAGCAACATCGTGGGTATAAGATTCCTTATATATTCTCTTTGAGGTCAGCGCATCATAAACATCGGCAACTCCTGCAACCTGCGCCCAGATCGGAATGTCATCGCCGACAAGCCCGTCAGGATAACCGCCGCCGTCATAGCGTTCATGGTGAAAACGGCAAATGTCATGCGCATATCTGTACACGCCCTTATCAAGCATATTGGGCACACGCTCAAGCAACTCGCTTCCGCGTACTGTATGCTCCATTATGATTTCAAACTCCTCACGCGTGAGTTTTGACGGCTTGTTTAAAATCATATCGGGAATAGCTATTTTACCAATATCATGGAGCACCGCCGATGCTGCAATCTTCTCAATTTCTTCATATGGCATGCGATATTCCGGATACATTTCGCTAACTTTGAGCATAAGTTTTTTTGTATACTGACAAATGCGCTTTACATGCTCTCCGGATTCGCAATCGCGGAACTCGATAGCTGTTGCCAGAACGCTGAGCATTCCGTGCATGAGTTCATTGAGGTGGTCGTTTTGTTCCTTTATAATATCTTCAAGCCGATGCCTGTATGAAAACAACTCTATCATACTGTGTATGCGGTACTCCAAAAAGTGCTTGGAATACGGTTTTTTTATAAGATCAACCGCGCCGCAAAGATAGCCTTCGCGAAGTAAATCCGTATCGACTGTATCAGTAGTCAGAAAAACCGGTATTTTTGAAACAATTCCGCTTTCTTTAAGTCGCCGCAACACGTCAAGCCCACTAAGCCCCGGCATTGTAAGCGCAAGAATAATAGCAGAAACATTCTGCTTTGCTTCAAGCAATGCAAGCGCAGACCTGCCATCCGGCGCCTCGATAATGCCATAGGACTCGCAAAAAATGTCACAAAGCATCTTGCGGTCAATGGCACTGTTGTTTACTATAAGAATCGTTCCCAATCGGTTCACGGTATGCGGTCCTTTCAAAAAACATTCATAGTTTATTTTAACATGCAAAAGTGCCGCAGTCAACAAGATTCAATTCAAATCCCCCTATTTTTTATTAAAAATCACTAAAAATATATGGACAAACACAAGTTGTTAATGTATAATATACTCATCTATATCTATTTTGGAGGTAAAAGCAATGGCAAACTACAAAAATTTATTTATGAGCCACATGGATTCTGAAGGTGTTAAATATACCGACAGAGATACTTATGTTGTTCAGGTTACATACAACGGAGACAATCTCAAGTCTATTCCGATTAATGTCTTCTTTGACAAAGACGGCGATCCCATCGTACAGTTCAAGTGCTGGGACATCGGCAACTTCAAGGGCAAAGAAGAAAAAGGTATCGTTGCTTGCAACGAAATCAACAAAAAGTACCGCTGGGTAAAATTCTACCTTGACGATGACTCCGACGTTGTAGCTTCCATTGATGCATATATTTCCGATGACAGTTGCGGACGCGAGTGTCTCAGCCTTGTTCGCAGATCGGTCAGCATCATTGACGATGCATACCCGACATTTGCAAGAGCTATGTGGATCTAATTGGTGATGACATGAGAACACCCGAAGAACTTATTACAGATGCAAAAGTCGCAATAACTGACGGCGATTATGACACAGTAGTTGAAATTCTTTGTGAAGCACTCGGTCATCTTTCGGATTTTTCCTGGAAAACAGGCGAAACATGGGAGAGAGACGATGTGCGCGATTGTTGCCACGAAATCGGCGAAATGATTTACGATGACGGCGAAATTGAGCAAATGAAGGACGTACACAGAGAAGTTTACTACGAAATGAAACCCATTGCCGCGAGATACCTTGAACATTTCTGGAATGGCTGCGGCGATGGCGAATGGAGAAGTTAAAATCATAAAAAAACAACGCACAAAGTGCGTTGTTTTTTATTTTAGTTTTCGCTTAGTATTGATATAACTCTTCTCATCTCTGCCTTGTTCATGCAAAGCTCGCTTTCCGGTCGGTCAAGCTCAGCAAGAATGCCTTCTGCCGACATCCAGAGCGCCTCGGAAACCTCTGAGGCTTGAAAACTAAGTTTTGCGATATCAACATCACGCTCCAAAGCATATATCCGGTTGAATTCATTGTCAATAAAATCCTTGCCGTGAAACACATTTTTCGATGATATGATCTGATCAAAAAGCAAAACGAGTTCTTCCTCTCCAACAACAATGCCAAGCTCCTCTTTCAGCTCTTTTACTGCAGTTCCGGAGAAATCGGCCCCATACTCAACATGTCCTGCGGACGAAGTATCCAGTCTTCCCGGAAAACTGTCCTTGTTCAAACTGCGGCGCTGAAGCAAAATATATAAATCACCGTCATCGCGCTTATAAATATAGGTATGGGCAGCTCCGTGAAGGATCCCATCTTCATGCGCCTTTGAGCGCGGCACACCCTGTCCGCAGCTGTTACCGACCACATCAAACATCTCTATAAGCTCGCCGTTATCAAAAGCAATATTAAAACGGCACAAAGCGTCAAACACCATTCGCTTCTGATCAAAGGCAAGCGTCATTTTGTGTATTTCATCTACATCGACAAACTCAAGTTCGGTCATATCACGCATAGAATTTAAAACGCTGCGTACTTTTTCAATATCTTCTTCTATATGAATACCAAAACATTGTGAGCCTCCGCCACGTGAGCCATTGATACGCTCGTCGTGAGATGCGTATATCCCGATAAAATCAAGTCCTGCCGCTACAGATCCAAGGCTGGTAATAACCACATCTGCAGGTTCTACGGAATTGTCGGTAATATCAAAGCTTATTCCAGTTTCCTCAAGCAAGCAGCGGGAAGCCGCATCAACAGGCGACTCAAATTCACAAATACCGCATCCCGGAATCGCCCATACGCCCGGAAAATCTATTTTCTCATCGCTTCGCTTTCCTACAAGGACATAGTTTTTACCGTTACTCCGATTCTTCACAACAAAAACCACATCAACAGTTTGCCTGCCGGGAACAAACTCCTGTCCCATACCTCGTGAAGCCATTATAATCTCGCGTTTGATCTGATTCAAAACCATATCTTTGATTTCGGACGGTATCATCGTATCAAGGCGCTCCAATTCGCCATTTATAATAGCATTGCGAATATCCGTTGCATGATACGGAAAATCTCCGTCTTCTTCCGGGTTGATCAGCTTTGCATCCAGCTTCAATCCCTTTTCCTTCATAACATTAAGGATATCTTCTTTGTTTCCGGTGCAAAAATGGGTTACGGAATACTTTTCACATATTCTTATAATATCAGCAAACCACTCATCAAATGAACCGCGATCCTGTACAGGAATAATTATCACATTGCTGATATTCTCTTTTTTCATTATCTTGCGCAAAAGTTTTTCTCTTTCAACCGCAGGAATACAGTTTCTCGGCGTTCCATTCTCGTAGCAGGAACCGATACCAATAACCAAGCGGTCATATTTTCGGGCAAGATTAACCAAAAACTGCTTGTGTCCAAGATGAATCGGCATCCATCTGCCTATCGCAAATACTGTTTGCATATTACACCGCCACTCTTATATTTTACTGCTCGCGGAAAGTAATACTTCCTGTTGCCGCGTCCATCTCTTCAACAATGGCAAGCGACTCAAGGTGATAGCCGAGATTGCGGATCATTCGTCCGCCGTTCTGGAATCCCTTTTCTATAACTATACCAAGTCCCTCAACGGTTGCACCTGCCGAGTCAGCAATGGAGATAAGCCCCTGCAATGCGCATCCGTTTGCTAAAAAGTCATCAATAATAAGCACATGGTCCGTGTCCGTCAAAAACTTCTTTGATACAATGATCTGATTTCTGTTTTTATGAGTAAATGACTCAACTTCTGCCACATACATATCACCGTCAATATTGATCGACTTTGATTTCTTGGCAAAAACCATCGGTACGCCGAACTCTTTTGCAACAAAGCAAGCAATACCTATGCCCGATGCCTCAATAGTCATAACCTTGGTAACTTTTTTGTCGCCAAAACGGC
>SVRG01000076.1 GCA_015064965.1 Oscillospiraceae bacterium | reverse complement strand
TTTTTCGTAGAGGTTTACAAATACTTCTTTAACAGCTCTGGAGCAACCTTCGTCCATGGTGAAACGCTCGCGTGTCCAGTCACATGATGTGCCAAGCTTTTTAAGCTGGTTGATGATACGGCTACCGTACTGATGCTTCCAATCCCAAACGCGCTTGAGAAATTCTTCGCGGCCGAGGTCATAGCGGGTAAGCCCCTCTTCCTTTCGGAGCATTTCTTCAACCTTGATCTGTGTTGCAATGCCTGCATGGTCGGTTCCGGGTACCCAAAGTGTGCTGTAACCCTGCATTCTCTTATAGCGAACGAGGATGTCCTGCAAAGTTTCGTCAAGAGCGTGGCCCATGTGGAGCTGACCTGTTACGTTCGGAGGGGGAATAACCACCGAAAAAGCAGGCTTGTTGTCGTTTACATCCGGTGTGAAATAGCCTCTTTCGCACCAATTCTGATAAATTCTGTCCTCAAATTCTTTGGGGGCATAGGTTTTGGATAGTTCTTTGTTCATTAGAATTCTCCTCTATGTGATAAATTTTTATTTTCAAACTAAAAAGCGCCCTGATTCCGAAAGGAATCAGGGCGCATAATGCGCGGTACCACCTGAATTTTTAACTCGTAAATCCGATAACGGGGAAACACCGTCGGGGTCTAATTGCTTTCGCTTTCTTCCCGAAGCTCATGGGCTACTTCGTTTTCATTTACATACGCGCTTTCACCGCCCGCGCGCTCTCTTTATGTAAGGGCTGAAAACTACTCCTCCCAATCAACGCATAAAAAATTCTAACATATTTAATTAAAAAAGTCAATAGAAAGATTGTTTACCGTATCGTTTTTGAAACGCCGGTTACAAACTCTCCCATGTGGTCGCTCTTGCTTTCGTAAACGATTTCAAAAGCGCCGTTTTTGTATTCAAGTTTGGTTACAGACGCGTTGTCAGCCCATCTGATATCCTGCAGCTTTTCTATAGGCATTTTATGGAGATAGCAGCAGATGCATTTGATAACTGCACCGTGGGATGTTATGCAGATATCGTGACCGTCATACTTTTTTGCGGTTTCGATAAGCGCGTTTACGGCACGGTTGTAGCAGTCGATAGTGCTTTCGCCGCCGGGGCAAACGGTTTTGTACATCTGTGTTTTCCAAACGGTGAATGCACCGTTGTATTTTTCTTCAACTTCCTCGATCGCCATGCCTTCCCACTCGCCAAAGTTCATCTCCATGAACCCCTTTTCGGGAACGATTTCAAGGTTTCGGTCCCCGGCAATCGGTGCCGCTGTTTGCATTGCGCGTGAAAGCGGGCTTGAAATCACGGTTTCGATATGTTCATCTTTAAGAAAATCTGCGGTTATGCGTGCCTGCTTGTGACCGAGGTCGGAGAGGGGATAGTCAGTGTGACCGGCAAAGCCGCCCTTTAAGTTACCAAGACTCTGTCCGTGACGGACAATATATATGTAAGACATTGTTATTCTCCTTTTTGCAACTATAACAATCATAACATATAGAATAAAAAAATTCAATATTTTTGTTGACAAATCGTTTTTTGTATGGTAAACTGTTTATTCGGTATAGGTAATAATATTTTAATTACCCCTACCCCCTTGCCATGACTAGAGAGCATGGCCATAAGTCCATAAGGAGGTGTAACACAGATGGAAAAGGTAGTAAATTCTTACGAGACACTCTTTATTGTTAATCCTACTCTCGCAGAGGACGACATTAAGGCAGCTGTTGAAAAGTTCACTGCACTCATCGCAGAGAACGGTACCGTAGGTGAAATCGACGAGTGGGGCAAGCGCCGTCTTGCATATCCTATCAACGATATTACCGAGGGTTACTATGTACTCGTTAATTTCACAAGCGAATCTTCTTTCCCTGCAGAGCTTGAGCGCCGCTACAACATTGATGAAAACATCATGCGTGGTATCGTAATCAAACTCGAAGCAAAGAAGGCAAAGGCTTAAATTAACGAAGGAGGCGAGTATATGGCAACTTTGAATAAGGTAATTCTTATCGGAAACCTGACAGCAGATCCCGAACTCAAGCAGACTCCGTCCGGCATTTCGGTTGTTTCGTTTACAATTGCAATCAACCGCCGTTACCAGAGCAAGAATCAGACTGAGGGTCAGCAGACTGCAGACTTTATCAGCATTGTTGCTTGGAGACAGACAGCAGAGTTCGTATCTCGCTATTTCAAAAAGGGAAAGCCTATTTTGGTTTGCGGCGCGCTTCAGAGCAGAAGCTACACCGACGGCCAGGGCAACAAGCGCTATGTAACAGAGGTTGTTGCTGACGAGGTAGGATTTGTTGAAAACAAGTCCGAGTCAAGCGGCGGTTCCCAGTACACGCCCGATGCATATGCCGCACCGTCGTATTCCAATACCGACGCGGCAGCGCCTAAATTTGAGGCGGTATCCGATGAGGACGATTTACCGTTCTGATCGAAAAGAATTTATAGAAAGGAAATCTGTTTTTAACAGTAGGGTATAACAATGGATAACAAGACCGAAAACGTACAGCGCCCCTTCCGCCCTATGAAGAAGAGAAAGAAGGTTTGTCTTTTCTGCGCTGACAAGATCGATTACATTGATTACAAGGATACTGTAAGACTTAAGAAGCTCGTTAGCGAGCGTTCTAAGATTCTTCCCAGAAGAATTTCCGGCACCTGCGCTGTTCACCAGCGTCAGCTCACCGTTGCAGTAAAGAGAGCAAGACAGATGGCTCTTATTCCTTACGTAAGCGACTAATTAAAGATAATAAAAAGCACCGCTATGCGGTGCTTTTTGTTTTAGTTTTCGCAGAGGATTCCGTTGATGATTCCGCCGGTAAATTCCGATTTTTTAAGGAGATTGCCGTTCTTTTTTGTTTTTAGCTGAATCTTTATATCGTTTACGCCCTTGAGATTGAGAGAAAACTCCTTTTTTGCATTTGGGGAGTTGATTTCTCCGTGAAAAGCGTGTTTTTCGTCGAGATAAATGTCAAGTACAAGTGAAAACTCTGCATCCGGGAGTGAAGACTTCATTCCGAGTATGCCTTCAAAAGCAACAAAGTTGTATCCGGAAATGTTGATTATATCGCAGAAATTACCATAGAGAATATTTCCGCCATAGTCTTCGCCTTGAATCGTGCATACACCGTTGTGAACGCTTCTATGGTATGCGGAACCGCTTTCGTTAAGCACATTTTCGGTGAGCGGCAAAAATTCATACGCATCTTTCAGTGTTATGTGATCGCGTTGGCCGATTTCTGAGTATTTTGCGTATAAGTACAAATCATTTGTTACATTTTTATATGATTTTGACCATCCGTTGAATGTATATCCCGCAGGCGGCGTGATTTTTGGCGGAGTTGCATCGTCGCCGTATAAAACCACCTGGGATTTAAGAAGTGTTGCGTCAGAATCATAGAAATAAACATTGAGCCATTCTTTTTTATAGATGGCTTTGACGATCATACTTCCTTTAACCGACGAAAAATCTTTGTCCCAACCGATAAATATCATATCATCGCGCTTTTCGGGCATGGGCGGCTCCTTTGCGCTCTTGCCTTCTTCAACGTTTTGCACTGATATTGCAGAATAGCCGTCAATGTCAACAAATTTTACTGTGTAATACTCTTTTGGAGCCTCGGTTACTGCAGGAGGTTTGCGTGTTGTGACAGGTGCGGTTGTGCTTGTTGCGACAACCTCAAAGTATTTTGGTGCGGTTACTTCTATGTCTTCAGGGAATTCGGTGGTTGAACGCGTAAATTCCGAGATGTCATAAACGGCATCGGTGCGATTGTTAATGTGCGGTGTGAAGTCAAAGCGTTTTCTTGTAGCCGAGCAGGCAACCAGCAAAAAGCACAGAGATGCCAACACAAAAAACATATAAATTTTTTTCAAAAAAGGCACCCCCAAACAAAAATGGTTTCACATCTGTGAAACCATTTTATCATATTTTTTAAAAATATACAATATTAAATTTTTTCAAAAGTCCACTTCTGCTGCGGTGAGCTTTATCAAAAAATCCATGTCATCGGGTTGCACTTTTGCATCATGGGCTGCGCGATTGCGCTTGATTTCTCCGCATTTGCGGCAACGGTGAACAATGACATATCCTTTTTTAGAGTCGAGCAAAACCTTTATCGGGTCAAGAATACCAAGACAAGTGTTTGCGCGGTCGCCCGGCATTATGTCAATGTGAATTGAGCAAAGACAAAAAGGGCAGTGATTTCGCGATGATGAGCCAAGCGGCTCAACTTCTTTGCCGCAATTTTGGCAAATAAAACCACTATCATTTTTTGCAAATCTTTTGCTTTCCATGAAAAAACTCCTTGTATGTATTGTCACGTTTTCGGGAAAAATTATAGTGACAACATGATTTTTTGGATTAAGAAAGGATATAAAAATGAAAAGACTAATGAAAACAGGCATTATCTGTCTTGCCTTTTCAATTGCGATGCTTGTGTTAGTATCCGCCGCAACACCGAGAGAAATGTATGAAAACGGTGTGGTATCCGATGACGGAATTCGCCTTGGCGATGCACGCGACGGCGAAGTAAGCGATGTCAGCGAGGGCGGCGAGATATTTTCCGGCGAGGGTACAGGAATGCTTGGCGATATGATAAACGGCACCGATGCAAGCACAAAAGATAATACTACTGCAGTTCCCGATATGACAAATGCACCGGAAACGTCCAATGCTACTTCGTCCGCCGATGGAACAAACGGTAACATGACGGACGGTGAGGGCGTCGGAGTTGGTGTAGTAATTGCGGTTATCGTAGTTATCGCCATTGTGGTTATTATTTTCCTGCTTTTGCCCAAACGCAAATAAAGCTTGGTAAATGCGAGAACCTTTTTATAGGTTCTCGCATTTGTTTTTACTTTCCAACGCAAAATCTGCCGAATATTTCGGAGACTACATTTTCACTTACGGCTTTACCGTCAAGCTCGTTCAGCGTTGCAACCGCACGCTCAAGGTCGCTTGAAGCGAGGTCGGCGCCCATGCCGGTGGCGGCGGTATTTATCGCATCGCCTATCAGCAAAATTGCCTCATCAAGCGATGCTGCCTGGCGCGCACTTGTGATTATCGCATCTGAGTGCGTGTCTATTTTTTCATCAATGAAAAGTTTTTCCACAGCTTCGCAAAGCTCACTTATATCGCCGCTTTTGGCACTAAGGCGGATTACTTTTTCAAAAAAGTCCGGCAATTCAAGGTTGGCTTTGCCAAGGTCGCTCTTGTTGAGTACGGCGATTTTTGGTGCGGTAACATCCTTTAAACTGTCAAAAAGGGAAATATCTTCGTCGGACAGCTCTTTTGAACCGTCGAGCACGCATATTACAAGCTCCGCCTCGGCAAGGCGCTCTTTGGCGCGGCTGACTCCGATTTGCTCAACTACATCGGCGGTGTCGCGGATGCCTGCGGTATCGGTAAGGTGCAAAAGCACACTTCCAAGCGGAATGTCGCGCTCCAGAATATCGCGTGTGGTACCTGCAATTTCAGTTACAATTGCGGCGTCTTCGCCTGCAATCGCGTTATAAAGCGAGCTTTTTCCGCGATTGGGCGCGCCGCAGATAACAGTTTTGATTCCCTCAAAAATTGCACTGCCTGAGCGGTATGTTGCGCGGAGGTTTTTAAGTGAGTTTCTGATTTCTTCTGCACGGCGAGCAAATTCATCATCGCCTATTTCTGCGAGGTCCTCATCCGGATAGTCGATTCTCGCATAGACATCGGCGATAAGTGAGGTCAGCGCATGCGCAGCAGCGTCGATTTTTTCGGTTAGCACACCACGGCGCTGTGAAGCCGCAATGCGGAGTTGTGCATCGCTTTTTGCCTCAAGAATTTCACCGACCGCTTCTGCTTTTGTGAGTGAAAGCTTGCCGTTTACAAAGGCACGGCGCGTAAATTCACCTGCGACGGCAGGGGTTGCCCCGGCTTTAAAAACTGCTTCAAGCACGCGGCGTGTGACAAGCACACCACCGTGGCAACTGATTTCTACCAAATCCTCGCCGGTATACGAATTCGGCGCGCGGAATACGGTGAGCATGCCGTCATCAATGGGTGCGCCGTCATCCAGAATGTCGCCGAAATATGCGGTGCGCGGAGCAAGGTCGCAAGCGCTTTTGCCGCATTTGGGAGAAAAGCAGCGACCTGCAACGGCCACTGCTTCTTCGCCCGATATTCTGATCAGTGCCACTCCGCCCTTTCCACGAGGTGTGGAAACGGCGGCTATGGTTGAAAGAAAATCGTTTTTCATAATTATTCTTCTGTGGCTTCGGCAGCGGGTTTTTCGCCATGATGACGGCGACGATTTCCGCCGCGGCGTCCGCCGCCCTTGCCGTCGCGCATGGGGAGACGGCCCATACCCTTTTCTGTGAGGAAGATAACTACCTTGCGGTTGTTGTCCGAACCGATGGAGTTTGTCGAAATGCCTTCAATGCTCTGGATCTCAGAGTGGATAATGCGTCTCTCGTAGGGGTTCATGGGCTCAAGCATAACGCTCTTGCCATACTTCTGAACCTTTGCTGCCATTCTGCGAGCGAGTGCACGGAGAGTTTCTTCGCGCTTTTCGCGATAGCCTTCAACGTCAACAGTGATTCTTTCATGGTCATCCTTGCCTTCAGCGCGGTTGGCCGCGAGGTTTGCAAGATATTGAACTGCATCGAGAGTTTCGCCGTGGTGACCGATGAGCATACCTGCATCCTCACCAGCGATGGTGATGCAGCTCGCGTTCTCCTCGTCAACGCCGACATTTGCGGTAACATTGAGTTCGAGGTTTTTAACGAGGGTTTCAACAAAGGACATAGCTGCCTTTACTTCTGCCTCGGTTGTGGGAGTCTTGGGCTTTTTCGGCTTTTCAGCCTTCTTTTCGGGAGCCTTCTTCGGCTCAGCCTTTTTCTCGGCTTTTTTAGCATCCGGCTTCTTTTCTTCTTTCTTTGGCTCCGCTTTCTTTTCAGGAGCAGCCGGCTTTTCTACGGGCTTTTTCTCTTCTACAGGGTCGGGAGTTTCGATAAAGGCTACAACTTTTGCGGGCTGTGCGCCAATTCCGAAAAGACCGCCCTTTTTGCCTGCGCTGACAACCTTCCACTCGATTTCATCAAGTGTGTCAACGCCGAGTTTTGCTATGAGAGCATCATGGGCATCCTGTACGGTTTTGCCTGTTGCGAAAATTTCTGTAATCATTATGGAACCTTTCAATTAGTCTTTGATTTTCGGCTTTTTGTCGGTGTTTTGCGGTACCTTTTCGCCGTTTAAGAGCGTCTGGTCTGCGCCCTTTGCTTCTGCATGAATTTCGGGGAGTTCATCATAGTCATCGTCATCAATATGGTGGAGCGATCGAACTCTGATGAGGTCTTCTTTCTTGGTGCTGTATCCCTTTTCCTTCATTTCTTTTTCAGCCGCCTTGATATCCTCTTCAGTAACTTGAGGAATGGGCATTGCTTTAGCAAGAATTACAGTCTGTACAAATGAGAGGATGTTGGAGTATATCCAGTAAAGACCGATTGCACTTGAGAAAGTAAAGCAGAAATAGAGGGACATGAGGGGCATCATCCAGTCCATAAGCTTCATAGAGCAGCCGGTTTGCGCGTCCTGCGCTGCTGTGGGCTGATATGTGAACTTTCTGGTGAGTTTCATGCTTGCCACCTGCAAAAGGAAGCAGGCTACAGGGATGATGAGGTATGCAAGAACATCTACGACGGTCGGTACGCCGACACCTACAACCTCTGTGGAACTCTTAAAGCCGGCGAGCACGTCACTTGGCTCGATGCCGAGATTAAGACCGAAGAAATTGAGGTTGGGGAGGTGAGTGCCCTCGGGGAGAGCTGCCTCAAGAGCGGGAGTGGCAATTGCTTTAATCTGGTCAAGGCTTGCGATGTTTTTAATATCGCTTATAACCTTTCCCGAAAAATCTTGCCAGTTAAATTCTTTGGTGAGAGCAAAAAGCTCGTTGTTGTCAAGACCGCAGATGTAGGTGAGCGGCTGACGGATAATGGTGTAAATAACCATAATGAGACCAAGCTGGATAAGGAGGGGCATGCAACCGCCGAAGGGGCTGACATTCTCCTTTTGCTGGAGCTCAAGGATTTCCTGCTGCATTTTTTGCTGGGTCGCACGGTCGGTGCGTCCGGCATATTTTTTTCTGATAACCGCTTCTTTTGGGCGGAGAGCAGCCATTTTGATTTGGTTTTTCTGTTGCTTAATGCCGAGCGGCAAAAGCACAAGTTTAAACAGTAAAGTGAAAAGTAACAGTGTGAGAGCATAGCTGCCCGTGAAACTGTCAAACAAACGCATTAAAAATGCGAAAGGTGCGTAGATAATATTCATTATAACTTTCCTTTTAATTATTCATCATCGCTTTGTTGTTTGGAAAACGGCTTAAATCCTTTTTCGGGTACGGGGTCATAGCCACATTTGCAAAACGGATTGCAGCGTGCAATGCGGTACACGGTGAGGATAAGTCCGCAAAAAAAGCCACGTTTTTGAAACGCCTCGATGGCGTAGGCAGAACAGGTTGGTGTAAACCTGCAACAACTTTTCTTAAGCGGTGAAATAAATTTTTGATACAGCTTTATAAGCCATATGCAGACGTGTTTCATATGAGTTCAAGTTTTTTCAGTGCGCGAGTAAGCTCACGCTCAACATCATTTGTTTTTTTGCCGGAAATTGCCTCGCGTGCCACAATGACGATGAGGTTTCCGGTTTTAACGCCGTATGCAGTATCAATGTTTCTATAAGCGTGCCGAATTATTCTTTTTGCACGGTTGCGCTCGACGGCGCCGCCGATTTTTTTGCCCACGGTAAGCCCAATGCGGTTCAGGTATTTCTTTTCGGGATTTGCCTTCATCAGCACGTGCTTTTTGTAGTCGGGCAGGACATAAACGGCTATGGTCGGCGCCACTGCCTTTTTGCCCTTTTTATATGCCTTTGAATACAGGTGATTTTCACATATTGCGCGATATTTCATATAGTTTATCACCTTCCGATTTTAATAGAGTTTTACAAAACAAAACCCCGATAACCTCTTATGTGTTATCGGAGTTTGAAACTCCCGTGGGAGTGGGTATTAGACAGAGCAGCTTAAATTAATAGGTAAGTCTTGCTCTGCCCTTAGCGCGGCGTCTCTTGAGTACTTTTCTGCCGTCTGCGGTCTTCATTCTCTTTCTGAAGCCGTGTTCCTTTTTTCTCTGGCGCTTTTTAGGCTGATAGGTTCTAAGCATTA
>SVRG01000075.1 GCA_015064965.1 Oscillospiraceae bacterium | reverse complement strand
CCGTGTTCCTTTTTTCTCTGGCGCTTTTTAGGCTGATAGGTTCTAAGCATTACGGATTGCACCTCCTTGCAAGATTTCGGAAGCGATAACTTCGCGTGTATTCATAATAAGACAACCTATATTATATTGAAAAGATAGGTAAATGTCAAGAGTTTTTTGAAAATAATTTTAAAGCCGCGCCGCAGCGCGGCTTTAAAAGAAGTTTTTATTTAACCTGTTCTGCAAGGATGTCTTTGGCTGCATCGAGAGCCGCCTCTACCTTACTTGCGTCAGCGCCGCCCGCCATTGCACTGTCGGGACGTCCGCCGCCCTTGCCGCCGGTAACTGCTGCAACTGCGCCTACAAGCTTGCCTGCGTGTGCGCCGAGCGCAACTGCGTCCTTGCCTGCACAAGCTGCAAACTGCACCTTGCCGCCGTCAACAGCTGCGATAACTGCAACAGCCTTGTCATTCTTCGCCTTGATTTCATCGCAAAGAGAGCGAGCAGCCTGAGCATTACCGTCAATCTTTGCTACGATGAGGTCGCATCCGCCTATGAGGAGCGGGGCGCTTGCGAGTGATGCAAGAGCGTTTTGCGAAAGCTTTGCGTTGGCAGCGTCAAGTTCTTTCTTGAGTTCTTTGATTTCGCCCTGGAGTGCTGCTGCGCGTGCAGGATTGTCATTTACATTTGCGCTCTTGAGTTCCTTTGCGGTCTTTTCAGCCAGAGCTTCGCTGCTGTGGAGAAGTGCAAGCACGCCAAGACCGGTGGTAGCGGTAACACGGCGAACGCCTGCTGCTACCGAGGACTCGGAAATAATCTTGAAGAGACCTACTTTAGCGGTGTTTGATACGTGAGTACCGCCGCAAAGTTCGGTGGAGTAGCCACCCATTTTTACCATGCGCACCTTGTCGCCGTACTTTTCGCCAAAGAGCGCCATTGCGCCCTCTTTCTTTGCGGTTTCTGCATCGGTAACCTTGGTTACAACTTCAGCGCCGTCAAGAATTGCTTCGTTTACAAGCGCCTCAACCTTGGCAATTTCTTCAGCAGTCATTGCAGCAAAGTGGCTGAAGTCAAAGCGGCACTCTTTTTCGTCAACGTAGGAGCCTGCCTGCTCAACGTGGCTGCCGAGCACTTTGCGGAGAGCACCTTGGAGAAGGTGAGCCGCGGAGTGGTTGCGGCGGATAGCATTTCTGCGGCATTCGTCAACGGTTGCTGTAACGGTTTCGCCAACTTTTACAGTGCCGTTTTCAACGCGGCAGATGTGGATATAAACACCGTCTGCTTTTTTGGTGTCAAGCACGTTGAGGGTAGCGTTTTCGGTAGAAATTATACCGCTGTCGCCAACCTGACCGCCGCCTTCACCGTAGAAGGGGGTAACATCAAGGATAAGGCTGCATTCGCCCTCGTTAATTTCGTCAAGTGAGTTTTCGCCGTCGATAATTGCAAGAATCTTTGCGGTTGCACTTGCGTTTTCATAGCCTACAAACTCGGTTTTTTCGAGCGAGGAGAGCAGAGTCTTGGAGGATTCGCTCCAACCGCCGATATCCTTGCGGGCATTTCTCGCACGCTCACGCTGTGCCATCATTTCTGCCTTGTATGTTTCCTCGTCAATGGAGAGGCCCTTTTCTTCTGCGATTTCTCTTGTGAGGTCGATCGGGAAGCCGTAGGTGTCGTAGAGCTTGAATACATCGGCGCCGTCAAGAACCTTTTTGCCTTCGGCAACTGCCTTTGCGGTCATATCTGAAAGAATTGCAAGACCTGCATCAATTGTAGCGTTGAAGCGTTCTTCTTCAATCGCGATAACTTTCTTGATAAATTCGCGCTTTTCGCCGAGTTCGGGATATGCGCCGATATTAAGCTCAATTACAACATCGCAAAGGTCGGAGAGAAATGCGTGGTTGATGCCGAGAAGCTTTGCATTTCTTGCTGCGCGGCGAAGAATTCTGCGGAGAACGTAGCCGCGTCCCTCGTTGGAGGGGTTAACGCCGTCGCAAATCATAAAGGTTGAGCTTCTGATATGGTCGGTGATGATACGGATGGAGATGTCATTTGCCTTGTCAGCGCCGTATTCCTTGCCGGCAATGGAGCAAACGGTGTCGAGAATCTTGCGGACGGTATCTACCTCGAAGAGGTTGTCCACACCCTGCATTACGCAGGCAAGACGCTCAAGACCCATACCTGTATCAATGTTTTTCTGCGCAAGTTCGGTGTAGTTGCCGTTGCCGTCGTTGTTGAACTGGGAGAATACATTGTTCCAGATTTCCATAAATCTGTCGCATTCGCAACCGGGCTTGCAGTCGGGGCTGCCGCAACCGTACTTTATTCCGCGGTCAAAGTAAATTTCGGAGCAGGGGCCGCAAGGACCGCTACCGTGCTCCCAAAAGTTGTCTGCTTTGCCAAGGGGAATGATTTTCTCAGCAGGAACACCGATTTTCTTGTTCCAGATTTCAAATGCTTCGTTGTCCTCTTCGTAGATGGATGGGTAGAGAAGCTCTGCGGGGATCTCAAGCCACTCGGTGAGAAATTCCCATGCCCACGGAATAGCTTCGTTTTTGAAATAGTCGCCAAACGAGAAGTTGCCGAGCATTTCAAAGTAGGTGCCGTGACGCGCGGTTTTGCCAACGCTTTCAAGGTCGGGGGTACGGATGCACTTTTGGCAGGTGGTAACGCGGGTGCGCGGAGGTACTACCTCGCCGGTGAAGAACTTCTTCATCGGTGCCATGCCGGAGTTGATAAGAAGCAGGGATTTGTCGCCCTGTGGAACGAGCGGAAAGCTCGGAAGGCGGAGATGTCCCTTGCTTTCAAAGAAAGAGAGATATTTTTCTCTTAAATCGTTGAGAGATGTCCACTTCATGGTTTTTATCCTCGTTTATATAAATATTTTTTATTTTCTAACATAATATTAT
Organism: Oscillospiraceae bacterium; assembly: GCA_015064965.1. GTDB lineage: Bacteria > Bacillota > Clostridia > Oscillospirales > CAG-272 > UMGS902. Next base: position 6,570 of record SVRG01000075.1, on the reverse strand, counting down.
AGCATTGATAAAAACATATGTCAACTGTTATCCGTGAACAAAAAAGGAACTGCATTGCAGTCCCTTTTTTATATTAATCATCAAGAACAACGGTCGGCCAGTTAACTGTGGAGGTGAGGTCAACCATTACGTCAGTTGTGGTAACACCCTTGTCAACACTTGTGATTCCGATGCCGGCTCTGATCGAGGTTGCATTCTCGATACCGAGTGCGGATTTTGGAACAGAGAGCTCGGTGAGGAAGCCGCGGTCAAGGTTTCCGTCGATAAAGTTGCCGTTTGCAACTGTGTAAACTGTGGTGCCGCTTGTTTTTTGGGTCTTATTGCCGCTTGCATCAACAAGGCATATAGTATAAGCCTTCGTTCTGTCTGTAATGTCAATGCGGTAATAGGTGTTGTTGCTTGCCGCAATGTATACAGTTGATACTTCACCGCTCTTGCTGAGATAATAGTCGAGGCGGTTGATGAGGAAGTAGATATTATCCTTATCGTGTGCAACCTGGAGAGCCGCCTGCGCCTGGGAAGCTGCACCGACAAAAAGTGCGTCAGTGTTGAGCGCCCACTCGTTTCTGTATCCGTCAACATTTACTGCAATCTTCTTTGCATTTATGCGGTGGTTGAGGTAGTGATAGTAAACATGAATGGTGTTTTTTTCAACGGTTTTACCGTTTTCATCGGTTGCGGTGCCTTGGTGCTGCATTACGGTTGCCGCCTTGTGGGAGTTTACAACCGAGCATGAGCCCCAGATACCTGTTGAGTAAGGAGCGTTGTAGAAGAAGTCGCCAAAACTTGAAGCATCGGGCTTGCCAAGTCTGCCTATAAGGTGGTCGGCACCGTTATGCCAGTAGTTATAGGTGAGATAGATTTCACCGGAGGGGAAGCGGTCAACATACGGGCTTGAGCGTGCGGTGTCGGTGAGTTTTGTATAGGAGCCTTCCTCATTTTCGGCAAGAGCTTTCCAGTTGCCGTTATTCTGGCTTAAGCCGTAAGAGACGCGGAAACTTCCACTCAGAGTTTTGATTTCTGCTACAAGGAGAAGTCTGCCGTTATAAAGTTCGGTTGCAACGGGCATCTGACCGCCGTAATGCGGACGGTATTTGTTTGAATATGCATCAAGCTTGTCGCCTACATATTCGCGATAAATTGTTGTTGCGCGGTAGTAGTTTGTGTCGCCTGCCTGAATGTTAGGCGTCCATGTATCGCCGTTGTCATTTGAAACAATAAGACCTGTTTCGGTGGAACGGTGGCTTTCGTCATAGCCGTACTGTACGATATCGGGAGCGACCTGAGTGAAGTAAACATGGATCTGTCCGTCACTGCGTTGCATGATCGACGGCTCCCAAACCTGACCTGTGTAGATCTTTGTTTCCTCGGACCAGGAAATTGTGCCGTCAGCCGCAGGAGTACCTCTCTTCATAAAGAGACCGGAGTAGTCGGGGTAGTAGCGGTATCCCTTTACAGCGCGGACTGCGTAAACACAGATTACAGATCCGTCATCAAGTACGCAGATGTCGGGGTTCATTGCATGGTAACGGTCGGATGTGCCTGCAAGTTCGCCGTCTTCGTATGTAAATGCAGGATAGTGAGCCGAGTTCCAGAGAACCTGCGGTGCATTCCAGTTTGTGCCGTCGGTGCTGGTTACATAGTAGAGGTGCTGACCGAACTGTGTGTACATGTATACAAGGAGATAGAGGTTGTCATTTACCTTTCTTACTCTTGGATACCACGCTGTGTCATAACGGAATGAGCCGGTTGTATCAGAAGAAAGCACTGCTGTGTCACGGTAGCTCATTACAAGGCTGGTTGCATTCATGCTGTCATTTGCATGGCTGCCGTTTACAACGGAGGTGTTGAGTTGATCCATTGAAAGTATGCCTCTGTCAGTATTTGCAGGCGTGCCTTCGAGAACAAGGTTTGCTTCAGCGGCGTAAATACCGTCGGTTGAACCGTTATATCTGTCTTTAAAAGTTTTTGCAGGACCGTGAATGGAAATAACTGCGGGAACACCGGCGAAATCTGCTGCGTTTGCATCGCCGTCAAGTCCGAATACAGAAAGCGGAACAGTAATGTTTTCAAAATACTCGGTGGAAATTGTTGCAGTGAGAGCCGAAGTGTCAATTGAAGTGATTGTAGCAGAAACGGTTTCGCTTGCTACTGCTGCCTGGATTGAGTGAAGAACGCGGATAATTGTCACTTCACTTTTGGGGGTGTTCAAAGCATCGTGAAGGAGTTCTGTTGCTTCGGAAAATTCAATTTTGCCGTTGTGGTTGGTGTCACAATATCCGTAGTCGCCCTTTTCCATTGCAAAAATTCCAATGGAAAGTATAAGGCAGATAACGACGGAAACCGTGCCAAATAGCAGTTTTTTCATGTTTACCTCCGGGATTTGTAAAAATCTGTACAATATTACATAAATAATATACATTAATTTTACAGACAAGTCAATATTTAAAAAGTGCATAAATATTGCACATGTTATCAATTTTATTGCAAAAAACAAAAACCGCCAATATCGGCGGTTTTAGCTTTTATTTGTTTACGCTTCGACAGGGGTTTCATCAACCTCGTCGCATTCAACCTCGATGCATTCATCATCAAGGAAGTCCTCATCGTCGAGGAAATCTTCACATTCGCAATCAATGCAAGCGGGAACAAACTTCTGGTAAAGCTTATATGCAAGGATAGCAAGTGCAGCAATACCTGCAACGGCAGCAGTTACCGCCAAAACGATTTTACCAACATTGGGTTTTTCGGGCTTTTTACCGATATAAAGCATATAATCACTCCTTAAAAGAAATAAAAATTAAATCATTACAATTATAGTATACCATGTTTGAGCGAAAAAGCAATAAAATTTTTAAAAAAATTGTGATATATTTGCGTTAATGAGTTCTCTGTGCGCTTGATTTTGCAGAATATATATTGTATAATATAAGATGTATTATTATGTTCCTGACACTGTAGGAGGGTTGACATGAAGAAGAGGATTCTTGTTATCGGTTCTATTTCGGCAGAGCTTGATTTTAAAGTGAGCCGATTTGCAAATGACGGCGAAGAGGTTGCAGAACCTTTTGAATACGAAATCGCGCCCGGCGGAAGTGCCGGTATCGGCGCGTGCGCGGTATCGCGTCTTGGCGGCGATGTAATAGTTTGCGGCTGTGTTGGAAATGATGAGTACGGAAGGTCGCTTGTTTCTTTCTTTAAAGAATTTGGAATGGATACGCGTTTTATAAAAACGGTCAAGGGCGAAAAAACAGATGTGAGCATTGTTGAAAACAGCGGTGCCAACCGCAGGGTTTTCAGAAACACAAAGCTCGTTCAGAAGGTTGACACAGATCTTGTTGAGGATGCGTTTACAACCATTCCCGATGCGGTTTATGTGAGTCTTGATGTGCCTGCGGAAACTGTGATCCGCGTGGCAGAACTTGCAAGAGAAAAGGGTATCCCCTCTTTCCTTGACGGTGAGAGAATCCCTGAGGATTTCCCAATCGACCGCCTTGGTGTTATTGACCTTGTGGCACTTCCGCCGGAGGCAACAGAACGCCTTACCGGAATTGCGCCGAGAGATGCAATGAGCAATTTAAAAGCGGCTGTTGAGCTTCACAAAACGCTTCGCGCAAAGACATATATGTTCAAGTTCGGCGTTGGCGGTGCGTTTGAATACAAGGGTAATTTCTCATACTATATTCCGTATGTTGAGGATGCACATATGGGATACCGCGACTTGCTTGTACCTGCTATGATCGTTGAAAATCTGCGCTCCGGCAAGAGCGTGCGTGCAACACGTTACGCGGCAACAGTGGTTGAACTTGCATCGCGTAAAGAAGGCGCAGTTGTAACCACTATCCCCAGTGAAACCGAGGTCCTTCGCTACATACTCGAGCACGAGGTAGAACTTTAAGTGATTTTTGACAAAAAATGCTTGTGTATAGTTGGCAGTACAGCAAGCGGAAAAAGTGCGACCGCGCTTGCCGCGGCAAAGCGTTTTTGCGGTGAGATTATTTCGGTTGACTCAATGCAGGTTTATCGCGGTATGGATATCGGCACAGCAAAGCCGACCGCCAAGGAGCAAAGTGAAGTGCGGCATCATATGATTGATGTTTGCTCACCTTTTGATATGTTTTCTGCGGCAGATTTTGCGCCGGCGGCGCTTGAATGTGCAAAGAATATCGTTTCAAACGGAAAACTCCCCATTTTTTGCGGCGGAACAGGACTCTATCTTGACTGCGTGCTTCGCGGCGGCGCCCCTGCCGAAACTGCGGCTGATGAAAATGTGCGGCGCGAGCTGCTTGAGTTTGCTGAAAAAGAGGGTGCGCACGCTTTGCATGAGCGGCTTCGCGAGGTTGACAGCGAAAGCGCCGATGCAATACACGAAAACAATGTAAAGCGTGTTGCAAGGGCACTTGAGATTTACATTGCCAGCGGAAAAAAGAAAAGCGATTGGGACAGGGAGAGCCTTGATGTACCAAACGTTATTGACACATACACCGTTTGTCTTGCGTATCACAACCGCGATATTCTCTATCAAAGAATAGACAGGCGCGTTGACGAAATGCTTGAAAATGGGCTTGTTGATGAAACAAAACGGTTGCTTTTGGCTGGCGTTTTTGAAAAAAACAGTACCGCGGCAGGCGCGATAGGGTATAAAGAGATTATTCCTGCCATCCGCGGAGAAATCAGTCTTGATGAGGCGACAGAACTTTTGAAAATTGCCACTCGCCGATATGCAAAAAGGCAGATGACATGGTTCAATGCAAAAGAATATGTAAACAAACTGTATTGCGATAGCGAGGACGGCGAAATGCGTTCATTTGATGAGATTTTCGCTGAACTCTGCGATATGTGGATGAGTAACAAATAGGAGGTGATAACATGGATGAGCAAAATGGTGAAAAGCAAAGCTTGTTTGTACGCGGACTTGTTTCAGTTTGCCGCGTTTTGCTGATTTTGGGTTTGCTTTTCTATGTTATGTATCACCTCACAAACGGTTTTTCTGCAGAAATGCGGACCGAGGTTGTAAAGCTTTATACAGAGCCGATGACCTTTAACTCCGCAGGAGTTATTGTGCGTAGAGAAACCGTGATAAAAAACACGTCCGGTGGCGTTGCCAGCTATAGGTACGAAAACGGAACACGTGTAAATAAGGATGCAAAAATTGCAACCGTTTACGGAAGCAGCAACGATGCCGCTGTGGTTGCAAAAGCAGCACAGGTTGACAAGACAGTTGATTTTTTAGAGGAGCTTGACTACGACAAGGATCTGAGCGTTTATGACGGCATAGCGGCAACCAAGGAGATCTCCGCGTTACTCACGGCTTTTTCTGACAGCGCTTCACGCGGCAACTATGCAGCGGCTATGTCAAACCGTGATGCCTTGTTAAAGGCGTTTATCCGCCGCGATGCGGCGCTTGATACGGGTAAAGCCGGGGTTGAGGATCAACTTGAAGCACTTGCCGCACAACGTGCTTCCCTTGAAAAATCGCTTTCCGGAGCGGCAAATACTGTTACAGCATCAGTGTCCGGATATTTTTACGATTATACGGACGGCGGAGAGGGCATTTTTGACTATGACAGTGTGAAAAAACTTACGCCGTCAGAGTATAAAAATCTTTTGTCAAAGCTTCCTGCGGTGGGCGAAAATGCGGTTGGCAAAATCGTTACGGAGCCAAAGTGGTATTTTATTACAGAGGCGACAAAGGAAGACTGCCTTTCGTTTAATAAAGGAAAAACTTATGAGGTTCTGTTTCATGCAAGCAATACACGCATTGTTATGACGCTTGAGGCGGAGAATATCGCAGGAGAAGAAGCGGTGCTTGTGTTTTCCTCCTTTGAGATGCCTTTGGACTTTGATTTTTCGCGCGAACAGAAAGTTTCGGTAGTTACAAAAAGTATAAGCGGCTACCGTGTACCGTCAAACGCGCTTCGCGTGGTTGACGGTGTGGTTGGTGTTTATATCCGCGTTGGCAATACGGTTAAATTCAGAGTTGCGGATGTGATATACGAAAGCGGTGCATATTCGTATATCAGCACAGAAACCGAGGGCAAAACGCTTTATGCGCTTGATGCAGATGTTGAAAACGATATTTATTGCAAAGCACTTTCACTTTATGATAACGTTATCGTTAGCGGTTCAAGAAAACTTACACCTGACAGAATAGTGAATTAGCATTATGTTTGAATATATTGACGAAAATTTAAAAAGAATAAGAGAGGCGGCAAAAAAAGCCGCCGAGGCATCGCCGTATGGGCAGGAATATGAGATTTTGCTTGCCACAAAGTATGCAAGTGCAGAGGAGATAAACTACGCACACTCTCTCGGTATAAACAAAATCGGCGAAAACCGCGTGCAGAGCTTGCTTGAAAAATATGAAAAGCTTGACAGAGCTGGCCTTGAAATACATTTTATCGGTAGCTTGCAGCGCAATAAGGTAAAGTATATCATTGATAAGGTGTCCATGATAGAGTCCTTAGATTCTGTCGAACTTGCGGCGGAGATTGAAAAGCAGGCAGCTAAAAAGGGTATAGTTATGGATTGCCTTGTTGAGGTCAATATAGGCGATGAAGAAGCCAAGGG
>SVRG01000074.1 GCA_015064965.1 Oscillospiraceae bacterium | reverse complement strand
CTCTCAGTTCCGAGGGCGGTGACGGCGTAAACGCAACTATAATTATCGACGGTACAGTAGATAACATCAACAGTTTTTGCCCTGTTACCCATGCTTCAAGCGCAAGCGGACGTTTTGATATTGACATCGTAGTAAAAGGGGCGGCAACCACCGATGCAGGAAAACTTATTTACCGCGGCAGCGATTACACCGTTAATGTTTATGCAGATGAAAGAGTAGCCGGAGCAGAAGAATTTGCGGCAGTTGTTGTTGGTGCCGACAATGTTCAGCCCTACAAGCGTTATTGCATTAAGATAAACGGTGCACATCCCGATGAAAACGAAGATACAATTTGTGACAACTGCGGCGCACCTACCGCTTGTGAGCATGAGAGTGGCGAGTGGCGTGAAGTTGCGGAGGCAAACTGTGTTAGAGGTGCACTCTATACATGGTACTGTGCAGACTGTCAGGAACTCATCGAAGATAAGACAAAGGTAGGCGAGACAGTCAACTCCGATAATCATGCAAGTGAAGATTTTACATGGCAGTATAATGAAGGCAAATATTTCTTCGTATGTAGCGCTTGCGGAGAGAGAATGGAACAGACAGCCGCTCCTTGTCTCTATGTATCGCAGAGTGGCAATGACACTCTTGCCGGCACAACCAAGGATAAAGCGCTTGCAACCGTAGAAGAAGCGGTCAGCCGCATTGCCAATGTTGGCGGTACCGTTGTTATCTGCGGCGAATATGCTCTTAGCGGAGATCTTACACTTCCCGCATATTCAAAAGAGATTACAATCTGCGGTAGTGACAATGCCGGCGAATACGGCAGCTTTGTGATTTCCAAAAATGTAGTAATCACGCTCGGCGGCAAAACAAAGTTTGATAAAATCGGCTTTGGCGGAACATCCGTTTATGTGTTTGAATGTATGTGGAACAACACGACATTCGGCGAGATTCAACCATATAATAAAGCAACAGCATATGTGGTTTTGGGTGATTACGCAATCACAGAAAACGATGATACTGCCGCAAGTGCAACCTTGACTATAACCGAGGGAACATCACAAAGACATACTGCTTCGGGTGTTCGCTATGTTGCGCGTTTCTATGAAAGAATTTACCTTGGTGACACCTTCGCGACAGACGGTATAGGTGTTTCGGGCAAGACTGCAACTCTCAATGCAACCAATGCTGACATAGGTATTCTTTATACTATGTCTACATCGGGCACATATAAAAACAATCCCGTAACGGCTTGCGAAACCACTGTAAATCTTTACGGTTCTACTAAGGTTGACAATGGACGTACAGGCGATTACAATGTGGGATATGCGGATTCTACAGCATCTATTGCGAAGCAGACGCTTAATTTCTTTGATAATTCTTATATCGGATCAAACTACTACATCCGCAATGCAAATGAAACTATTATCAATGTTTCCACTGCGGCACAAGGAAGAAATGTTCCGATAAGATGTCCCTTTACATTTTATGCTTACGGCACATTTGCAAGCGAAAACACACCTGTTAAGATTGATTTTAACTACGGAACACATAGTTTTTCATCGGTTGTAGAACCGCTTGCTTTCCAGAACGCTGCAGATGCACTCAAGGTAGTTAACGAAACAATGTCAAACGAGTGCGAGTATTCGTCAAAGGTAACAGAAGCAGCAACTCCCGATAAAAACGGAACTCTTCTTTACTCCTGCTATTGCGGCAGACGCTATACCGAAAAATATGCGTATTCCTGCGAAGACGCAACTCATATCTATACCGCAAAGGCAAACGGCAGCTTTGTATGTGACGTTTGCGGCGAAACTTTTGAAGCGGTTTTGGGTGATAGTCAATTCGCTCTTTGTCCCGCCGTTACAAGCGGCGGCACAGTAGATGTTGTTCTTTCGGTCAATGCAAGTGCAATTGCGGCAGCGCAGATAAATATAACGGCTCCTGAGGGCTTTACATTTACGGGCGCAAAGATCTCTGAGGTCGAAGGCTTCTATGTGAATGCATCCGAAAGCGATCCTTGCGTTGTTACATTGCTCAGCACCACAGGTGAGAATGCTGAAATCAACACAAATCTCACACTTGCGTATTCTGTTGCAGAAACCGTTGCATTCGGTGAGTATGTATTTGAACTTACTGTTCCTGAAGCTTATGGCGAAAACAGCGAGGCTCTTGTTGCAACACCTGTCAGTGCAATTGTGACCGTTGCTTCCGAAGAGGAAATTGTGTATGCAGCACAGATAGGCGATGTTAAGTACGCAACTATTGCTGATGCATTTGCAGCAGCCAATGATGGTGATACAATCACAGCCCTTGAAAAGATTACCGTAACCGGTACAGAGGTTTGGGATCTTACAGGCAAGACGCTTGAGCTTGCTGCCGTAGCAGACAACTATGCTCTCGTAGTAAAGGGCAATCTTACTATCGAAGGCGGTAACTTTGTAGCTAATACTCTCTTTGGTATCGGCGTAACAGGTTCACTCACAATCAATGGCGGCACATTCACCACCGACAAGGATTATTACCTTATTGGTACATGGGGCGAAACCGTGATTAACGGCGGTGAGTTTACAGCCATTTACAACAATGTTAACTGCTTTGCAGGTGCACTCAGCATCACTGGCGGTAACTTCACAGTAACCGGCACAGATGAAGAGTATCCTTCCTCCGATGTATTTGCAGAGGATGGCGGCGTGGCAACTATCACCGGCGGTACATTCTCCACTGATCCTTCCGACTATATTGCAGACGGTTTCAAGGTTGAATCTTTCGATGGCAAGTACGGCATCGTTGAGGATAAGGCAGATGCCGGTGATATCGACGGAGACGGCGTTGTTGCTATTAAAGATGCATTGGATCTTATCCGTAGCATCGTCAATAATAACACCGTTGAAAATGGTGACGTTAACGGTGACGGCAAAGTAAACCTCGCGGACGTGATTCGCGTATTTAAATTAATTGTTAAATGATAGTATGAAGCACTTTCTTCTCCCTGAAAAAGGGAATTTCTACAAAGCAAATTTACACTGCCATACAACCTGCTCGGACGGCAAACTCACGCCCGAGCAGATAAAGGCAGCATATATGGAAAAAGGGTATAAGGTAGTGGCATATACAGATCACTATCTTATACTTCCGCACAATGATTTGACAGATGAAAATTTTGTTGCGCTTAATGGCTATGAGCTTGAGGTTCATTCAAACACCGAGCCAGTGCCACAGTCAAAGAAAACGCATTTGAATTTAATTGCACTTGATCCTGATAATCTTTTGCAGATTGCATATCATCGCTCAAAATATGTAAAAGGTAACATGCGTTCAAAAAGAGCAGAAGCGGTGATTGATGAGAGTCTCTGTGACTACGAGCGCATTCATTCTCCCGAATGTATAAGCAATATCATGCATACGGCTCGGGATAATGGATACTTTGTTGTTTATAATCATCCTGAATGGTCGCTTGACGATTACCGTGATTATGCCAATTATGACGGTATGCATGCTCTTGAGATATATAATTATTCCTCGCATGTTGCCGGCATCGACTCAATTGCAACACGTGAGTATGACGATATTCTCAGAACAGGCAAACGCATTTTTTGCGTAGGAGCGGATGACAATCATAACAAGGCGCCGCTTGATAGCACAAAGTGTGATTCTTTTGGAGCTTTTACAATGATAAAGGCGCCAAAACTTGAATACACTGCTATAACCGATGCGCTTGTTAAAGGTAACTTCTACGCATCAATGGGTCCCGAAATAAAAGAACTGTATTTTGAAGACGGCAAGGTGTTTATCAAGACATCGCCCTCTGAGCGGATAGTTATGCATTGCGGCTGTCGCCGTGCATTCTCGTCTGTTCGGGAGAAGGGTAAGAAACTTGTATCTGCAAGCTTTTCTGTGCCTGATGATGCTATATACATACGGCTTTCTGTTGAGGATAAATGCGGAAAAAGAGCCGATACAAACGCATATTTTGTGGATGCGTTTATTTAAAGAACAACAAATGATTAAAGCAATGTGCCTTTTTCATGATAAGAAAGCCTCTCTTTTGAGAGGCTTTTTTGATGTTGAACATGATATCGCAAATTAATACAAAGCGTATTTACAATGTGTGCAGTTTTATGGTATAATTAGATAAAATTTAAAAACGGAATTCTGGAATTCCTCAAAAGGAGAAAGATGAAAAAGATTACCGTAGTGATTTTTACAGATGGCACCGAGAGCAAAAAATATGCTAATCAAGTTTGCGAAAGATTTTCTAAACTGTCGCCGGAAAAAGAGTTTTGCGGAATATGGGGAGAGATTGAGTTAAATGTCGAAGAGGTTTTGTGTGCTATTGCTAATACGATAAATCACTTCATAGGAAATACGAATAAAACAGAAATAATTTTTTGTTGTTGTAAAAAAGATTATAATAGCATTATTTCTAAAATAAATACCGAGAATTGCGTTGTTGAAACATTAGTTTACCAAGATGTTAAAAAAGAACCTTGGAGCGTGTAAACTTTATTAACGGAGGAGTTATATGCACAAGATATTCGGAATAAAAGAAGACGCAGAATACTATGACCGTGAAGGAGCTTATTTAATTCCGGTTTGCAACAACAAGGTAGGTATTGTTGAAACTCATAAAGGATATTTCTTTTTGGGTGGCGGTCTGGAAAATGGCGAAAGCTATTTGGAGTGCATAAAACGCGAGTGCTTGGAAGAAGCCGGGTACATAGTTTCGGTTGGAGAAAAAGTTTGCACTGCCGAAACTTATTGCAAGCACCCGACTATAGGGCATTTTCATCCAATGCAGGCTTATTATATCGGCGATTTAGTGGAGAAAGTTGCAGCTCCTATAGATGTCGACCATCACTTTTTGTGGGTTGATTATGACTATATAAGCGGCAAAATGTTTTCTGAAATGCAAAACTGGGCACTGGAGAAATGCTTTGATTTTGCCCAAAAGATTTATAAAAAATAATATTTTAGGAGAAGATAAACATGAAAAAAGTACTTGCATTAATTCTGGCAACCTTTTGCATAACTATGGCTATTCCTGCATTTGCCACTGCGGATCTTAGCGGAATTGTTTTTGCCGAAGAAAGCCAAACTCCGGCAATAGCGACTTCAGGATATCCTAGGTTTGAAAAACTCAATGACGGCACATTGATTCTGGTCAATTCCGGAACGATTAGATTCAGCAATGACAACGGCGCAACCTGGACACGCAAAAGTATTAATGCCAATGCGGCAAAAAGTGTCGTTACCGCATCCGGTACCGCGCATGCGCTTTCTTTAGAAAACTGGCAGGGATTTGTGCGTAATGACGGAACGGTTATGGTGGCATACCGCTCCCGTACCAGCGGATATGATAAAAACAGCGGCGCAGAGTTTTACACTTCTATCAGGGTTATGACTTCCACAGACGGAGGAAATACGTTTGGAGAAGAAAAAATTGTTGTCGAGGGCGTTAATAATAAGTTCAGAGGCTTTTGGGAGCCATACATGGTTCAGCTCGATGATAATACCGTTGCTATGTATTTTGCAGACGATTACAGCACACCGAGCTTTCAAAACATCTCATATGTTTTGTATGATATAGCAAACGATAAGTGGGATGATACGATCCATACTGCAATAAACGGACCATCACGTGATTCCCGCGACGGTATGCCTGTTGTGACAAAGCTTATTGATGGCGGATATGCTATGGTTATTGAGGCATTTGATTATAACTCTGCGTACAGTGAATATAACAGCGTTTTTGTAATAGGTCTTTCGCTTTCTGCAGACGGCAAAGTCTGGAGCGAGCCCATACCGGTTGCGGCACCGACAAGTCTTTTTGCAGGTTATCGCTGTGCGGCGCCGTTTATTACAACTCTTCCGGACGGCAGAGTAATTATCTCATATATGACCGATGAGTATTATGCTGGTGCATACAATACCGAAAGTGACGCTAAAAACTGTGTGTACGGCGCGATTATATCCGATGCTGCGCTTACTTTAGACACCGAGCTTGTTGCTACTGGCGGCGGTGCTGCCGACGGTTTTACAAGACTTCCCGATCTTTTTGAAGATCCTGACACAGGTTACATGATATGGAATACTGTGCAGCGCGTCGGCAGATATGTATATTTTGCAGGCAGTTCGGGTAAAAACAATACTTCAGGCAGCACTTCTTTACGAATTCGCCGTGCGGATATAAGTGCGCTGCTTCCCGACACCGATTTAAACGGCGACGGAGCAACCGATCTTATTGATGCACTAACCTGTGCGAGAAATCTTGTAAATGGTGACGTGTTCAAGTGTGATATAAACGGTGATGAAAGAGTATCACCGCTTGATATTTTGATTATTGTAAAGGAAGCACTTAAGTAAAAAAACCGCTCGACTTTAGTCGAGCGGTTTTTTTATTCTCTTGGGAGCGCAGCATAACTGCTTTCAATTGTTACAACGCAGATATAGTTTTTGTCGATTGATTTTGCTGAAGCCGAAATTTTTTCGCGAAGATCGCTATTGCTCATTTTAAAGCCGTGTGGAACAACACAGTCGAACACAAGATTTGTGTGCGTGGGGCCTACAACAACGCGCAAATCGTGGATTGTAAGCTCTTTGTCTATTTTTGCTACCGCATCGGCAAGTTGCAGACGCACGGCGTTTACTTTTTCGTCAGAGGTCACGATCGGATCCATATGTATAACGAGGTGCAAGCCGTATTCTGCCGAAAGTTCGCGCTCGATGTTATCAATCATGTCGTGCATTTCAATTACATCGTCTTCAGCGGCTACTTCTACATGAACGCTTGCAAACTGGCAACCTGGACCGTAATCGTGCACCATGAGATCATGTGTACCGAGAACGCCGGGGTAACTCATGATTTTTTTGCGTATTTCTTCTACAAATCCAGGGTCGGGCGCATGACCTAAAATCGGGTCAAGAGTATCGCGCACAAGTCCAAAACCGCTATAGAGAATGAAAAGTGCCACTGCCGCGCCAACATATCCGTCAAGTTCAAGATTTGTGTACTTTGAAACGATCATAGAGATTATTACCGCGCTTGTTGCAATTACATCGTTGCGCGCATCTGCCGCGGTTGCAATGAGCGTGCTCGAATTTATGCGTTTTCCGATATTTTTATTAAAAAGTGAAAGCCAGAGCTTTACAAAAACGGTAGCCGAAAGCACTGCAACTGTAACCCAGCTGAAGGCAACCGCAGTGGGCTCTATGATCTTGCCGACACTGCTTTTCAGCAGTTCAAAACCAATAAGCATGATAAAAAGAGCAACCATAAGCCCGGATAGGTATTCATATCTTGCATGACCGTACGGGTGGTCGGCATCCGCAGGCTTTGATGCAAGTTTAAAGCCGATTATGCTCATTATGCTTGAAGATGCATCGGATAGGTTGTTGACTGCATCAGCAGTGACTGAAACACTACCGCTTAAAGTTCCGGCAATGATTTTTGTAGCAAAGAGGATAAGGTTGCATACAATACCAACACCGCCTCCAAGCTTTCCGTAAGCCGTGCGAACTTCTTTGTTTTCAGTGCTTTCGCAGTCTTTTACAAATAGTTTAACAAGAAGGTCTGTTATCACTCTATTTTACCTCCGCCAAGAAGAATATCGCCGTCATAAAATGCAGCGGTCTGACCGCGCGTTATTGCACGCTGCGGAGTGTCAAAAACCACACGGACCCTGCCATTTTCGGGATGGAGCCATGCGGGCGCACATGTGTGGCTATAACGCACTTTAACTTCGGCGCGGATCGGTGCATTAAAATCTTCTACCGAAACTGCGTTTACATCGGTAACGGTACATTCACGATTAAAGAGTTGCTCATTTGTGCCAAGCATTACGCGGTTTTGCGATATATCTTTTGAAAGCACATACATTGGCGCGCCAAGCGCTATGCCAAGCCCCTTGCGCTGACCGGTTGTGTATCGGATAATGCCTTGATGCTTGCCGAGAACATTGCCGGATGCATCAATAAAATCGCCGCTTGCATAGTCTTTTTTTGTTTGGGAAATGATGAAACTTGCATAGTCACCGTCAGGAATGAAGCAGATGTCCTGGCTATCCTTTTTATGCGCGCTTACAAGCGCATTTCGGCTTGCAATTTCGCGTATTTCATCTTTGGTCAGGTCGCCGAGAGGGAACAGTGTGCGCGAAAGCTGCTGTTGGGTAAGCAGTGCAAGCATATAGCTTTGGTCCTTTTTTGTGTCAGATCCTTTTTTTACAATATATCTTCCGCGTGAAGCATCATATTCGACTTTTGCGTAATGACCGGTAGCTATTTTGTCAATGCCAAGGCGGTCCGCCTCGCGGAGCATAAATTCAAATTTGACATGGCGGTTGCAAAGAACGCAGGGGTTGGGAGTTTCACCGCTTTCATATGCGTCGATAAAACGGTCAATAACCTCGGTTTTAAACTCGGCTCTGAAGTCACCGACATGAAATGGGATGTTCAGCGCAGCACATACATTTGCCGCGTCAATTTCTCCCACCGCTTCATAAAGGGGTGTGTCGCTGCTATCGAATAACCTGAGCATCATGCCGCATACATCATATCCTTGCTCTTGTAAAATGAGGGCAGCGGTCGAGGAATCGACACCGCCGCTCATCGCCATAAGAACTTTATTTGACATCTTTTTCCTTTCACTCTGCATATTGAGAGGTGATATTTAAGAATTCTTCGAGGCAAAGACCGCTGTTTGTAACGATTTCGGCAAGTTCGCATCCGAGATAGCGTATGTGCCAAGGTTCATACATATAGCCGGTCATTTGTTCCTTACCTTCCGGATAGCGCAGAATAAAACCGTATTTTGCGCAGTTTGCAGCAAGCCATTTTCCCTCGGCAGTGTTGGCAAAACTGTTTTTCACAGAGTTTATGTCCATTGCAAGCCCGGTTTGATGCTCGGAGTGACCGGGGCGTGCTGAATATCTGTCAGCAAGAGCTTTGCCGTCACGAGCTGAAAATGTTGCGTAGGTGCTGGTTTGCTGGCGGTAAGAGCGGTATCCGGATACAATTTTGAGCGTTAAGCCTTCCGCCGCCGCGTCCGACTTCATTTGATCAAATGCCGCCTTTGCTTCGGGGTGAAGACCGTTTGGTACAAAGGTTTCAGGCAGGGCATAGGTCTTGTTTGCAATCAGGATGCCATTTACATATGTGATACCGTCAATTACTTCAATTATCGGCTCACCGCCGTATGTATATTCACCGTTCAATACCGAAGGAACGTGTGCGCTGTATACAGGTTCTGGTTTGGGCTTTGGCTTTGCGGTAGTTGCCGCGGTAGTTTGGGCTTTTGTGGTTGCCTCTGTAGTAACTTCTGTAGTAGCTTCTGTAGTTGTCATTTCTGTGGTCGTTTCCGCGATAGTTGTTACAGTAGTTGTTTCCTCGGTGGTAACAAGGGGTAAAGCGGTTGTAACAGCTTTGGTAACAGTTATAATTTCTGTAGTAATCTCCGTAGTAGAAGGCGCTTCCTGTTCACCGCATGAGCCAAGAAGCATGCAAACTGTCAAGATAAAAACAAATCTTTTCATTTTTTCCTCCGCAAGTAAAAAGCCTCTTTTGTCAGTGACAAAAGAGGCTTTTTTGATGGTGCCGGTAGTCGGGGTCGAACCGACACGGTATCGCTACCACTGGATTTTGAGTCCAGCACGTCTGCCAATTCCATCATACCGGCGCGTACCCATGTATTATATCACATCTTTTTTGAAAATGCAAGATGTTTTTATTGTGAAATTTTCAATTCCGATATTGTTTTTCTAATAGTT
>SVRG01000073.1 GCA_015064965.1 Oscillospiraceae bacterium | reverse complement strand
GTGCGTCCTGCTTTTGGGAGTATATGAGCTTGCCGCAGTCGGCGTGATTTGCCACTTCAAAGCCGTGCATGCGGCACAGATGCAGGAAAAGCTCGCTGCCGTGGCTGCCGAGGTCTCCGGTGATTATTATGTCATAGTCCGCCGGCGATGTGTGCGACTCGGTGAGATACCTCACAAGAGTATCCGCCGCCGCAGGTGCCATGGCGGCGCCCATGTCGGTGATATCGCGCTGTTCATAGTCCTTTACTTTGCCAATCATGCAATCGGCAATTTTTGCCTTTCCCCGTTCGCCGAGCACATAGCCGCCGGCGCCTGTCACCGTCCACTGCGCCGTGGGAGCGCGCTGTCCGCCATACTCTATGGGGCCGCGGAACTGCCGCTCGGCGGCGCAGTTGTGCGACGATGTTGCAACCGCAATGCGGCGCGCCGCGCCGCCCGAAATCAGCATAGAGCCAAGCGCCATGCCCTCGGTGAGATTTGAGCATGCGCCGTATATCCCGATGTACGGAATCTCATACGAAAGCAGACCATAGCAGGATGCAACGCATTGATTTTCAAGGTCGCCGGCAATCAGATAATCTATTTCAGACGGCGCCATTGGCACCTTGGCAAGCGCAAGCGACAGCGCAAGGCGCGAGCACTCGCTCTCCGCCATTTCCCATGTTTTCATACCAAAACGGTCATCGGTGTCGATGTAGTCAAAGCAGCCGGAAATGGGCCCCTCTCCCTCTTTTTGCCCCACCGCCGATGCAAATGTCATAATATACGCATTGGTTTTTACAATCAAAATCACCACTCCTTTTTGGAGTAGTTTTTCCGCATGGCAAAAAAATATCCGTATACCCGACAAATTTATAAAAAATACATATATTATTTCACAATAAAAAAACAATATGCCGCTTCATTTTATTAAATATGTAGAAATTTTAGCATATATATTTTTTGTCTTGACAGTTTCCTTATAATAGATGTAATATTAAAAAAAGAAATTTATACTTATAAAATGTATAAAACAAGGAGACTTTGCATGAAAAAATCAATGACACGCGCACTTTCTCTGTTGCTGGCATGCGTATTTATGCTCGGTTTGGGACTTTTTTCAAATGCGGCAGCAAACGCTATCCCCGGCGACATTGACAATGACGGAGAGCTCACCATTTTTGATGTGCTTTTCATTGTCAAAGCTATCCTAAACGACACACCACTCGAAAATTCCGATGTAAACGGTGACGGAAAAACCACACTTTCCGACGTTATCCGTGCAATAAAACTTGTTGCTACAGGAGAAGCGCCGGAGGTTGGCGACAAGGAAAACACTTCTGCTGACATCAACGTTGAAAACGGCGTAGTTAAAGAGGCTGTTTCCATCAACGGCGATAAAATCAGCGCTGCCGTTCCGGAAGGAGTTGTTGTTAACAAGGGAACAACCTC
The DNA here is from genome assembly GCA_015064965.1 of Oscillospiraceae bacterium. Lineage (GTDB taxonomy): Bacteria > Bacillota > Clostridia > Oscillospirales > CAG-272 > UMGS902. The sequence goes on along the minus strand of SVRG01000073.1, from coordinate 8,606 downwards.
GCTCACCCTCTCCGTCACTGCAATGGACAACACCAACGGCAATATCACAACTGAAAAAACAGAAGATGCAATTTCTTACGATGTGCATATCGAGGGCGTTGCCGAAAACAACACCGTTGCAATTGTTGTTGACCTTGGCGCAATTCTTCCCATCGGTCAAAACTCAGGTACAGTTGCACTTTACCACATTGAAAACGGCACTCCCGTTAAGATGACACAGGTTATGACTATTGCAGAGCTTGACGCTCACAATGAGTTTTACTACTATCCTGCAACCGGTAATGTTTACGTTGCGCTTGCAACATTCAGCGAAATCGCAATTGTAAACGACACCGAAAACGCATGGCAGGGCAATCTTGACTACACATGGTACGATGCAAGCAAGACCGAGCTCGCTATTGCAAATGCTGACCAGCTTGCTGCATTTGGCAAAATTGTCGGCGGCATGGCGGAGGGCTTTGAAGCCGATAGCTTTGCAGGCAAGACTGTAAAGCTTCTTGCCGATATCAACCTTGGCGACAAGGATAATGCAAACGAAAGCCTCATTTTCTATCCCATCGGATACCACTACACCGATGATAAGAATGAAGACGGCACCAAAGGTGACTATTACAGCACAGTTTCCTCTTTTGAGGGCACATTTGACGGAAACAACAACACCATTTCAGGTTTCTATCAAAACACCTGGGAAATCAAGGGCGACTATGACGGAAACTACTACGATGATGCAATGGGCCTCTTTGGCTACATTGTAAACGGTAGAGTTGAAAATCTCACTGTTGACAACTTTTCTTCTGACGGTGAGTTTACCCCGACCGGTGTAATTGCTGCGTTTGCAGTTAATTCTGCTTTTGAAAATATCGCTATCACCAACTGTAATCCCCGCGTTTACAACACGGGTAACGGAGGCATCATCGGCATCGCCGGCAATAGCGACGATACCGACGGTATGGAAATCACCCTTTCAAACATCACCGTTGATAACACTAACAAGATCTCCGCACTCTGGGGCTCTTGGGACGTTGCTTGCGGCGGTCTTGTAGGCATGTTCCGCGGCGGTACAACTGGCGGAAAGATAACATTTACAAACTGCCATGTTGCGGCGCAGATCGACGTAAACAATGACGTTTGCGCAAACTATCAGTATTACTGGTACCGTTATGCAGGTATGCTTATCGGCTCGGTACGCGCAAATACTACCGAAGGCGGCTACACTGTTGCAAATACACAAGGCATTTCCGCTGTTGACTGTACATACACCTACGGTGCATGGAACGAGTACTGGTACTGCGAGCTTGTTAAAAACAGCATTGCTTCATATACTCACGACCACCAGTTCAGCCGTCTTGTAAAGATTGCTGATGTAAGCGAGATCTTTGACGGTGAAAACTGGACACGCGAGGGTAACTTTGTTATTCCCGCAGCCGACAAATCCAGTGCTGAATGTTACCATATATATAAGGATGAAAACGGCACTCTCTATCGCCACTTCCATGCCGATGCAGGTACAGAAACCGTAAATGGCGAAACTATTCCCGTAGAAGACCGTACATGTTATTATATTCCTTTCGGTCAGGTATTAAACGGCCATGGCTACGGCGTAAAGCCCACATACGAGTTTGCAGGTTTTGAAGAAGTTATAGACGGCACGGTTAAGTCCGATTATAAATTTGCAGACAAGGGCGAAATAACCGAATATGTCCCCGGCGAAGCTATTTCTATCGGCGATTTGTTTGCGTCTGTTGTCGATAACAGTAAGCTCAGCAAGACTTCTATCTATGTTGCAGTCTCTCCCGCAACCGAAGAAGATGAGGTAAGTGCTGACTATTCACTCAATATGAGCGATTGGACCCAGAGCACTCTCACATTTGACGAAAGCTCCACAGGCAGAGCAAAGGTGGTTATCACAGACTACTTCTATTGCACTCCCACTGTGATTTATCTTGAGCTTAAGACCGAAGAGCCCGAAGTTCCGGTTGATAAGTTTACGGCTCTTGACCCCACATTTACTCACACCGTTGAGGGCGGCGAAATCAACGTAACCCTCGGCGAAGTGTTTGAGGCAATTAATGGCGCAACAATCGACAGTGCAAGCGTTGAGGTGACCGTTTCGGACGGTACCTATACAAAGAACGATAGCGATTGGACCCAGAGCACACTTGTATTCAAGGGCACCGGTTTTGTAACAGTTACAATAACCGACAACAACCTTTGCAACACTGCAACTGCAAATGTAACTCTGGTTGAACCCGAAGAATACGATAAATTCGGTCTTGTATTTGAAAATACAGACAAATACCTCTATCGCGTAGGTAACACGAACACTGTTACACTCGGCAAATTGTTTAACACTGTTAACAACGCAACTGTCGGTGAAGTATCCGTAACGGTGACAAATGTTGCAGGCGATGCTACAGGTACATATACCAAAAACGCAACTTGGACAAACGGTACGATCAAGTTTAGCGGCACCGGCGTTGTAAAGGTAACTATTGATGACAACGCATATGCAAAAGCACTCACCCTTTGCCTTGAGGTTGTAAATGCAACCAACATAACAGGCGCAAACGGCTCAAGCGGCACCGACGTTGTTTTGCTTAACAATGTTAAGATCGCAACCGACGGATGCGTTCACTATATAAACTGTACCGTATACGGCAACGGATTTACCTTTGACGTTCGCGGCGGTATGACTGAGTATAATTCAAAGCAGGGTTGGGGTGTCATCATTATTAATAATGCAACACTTGACAACCTTGTAATTGTCGGCGATATTTATAATACGTTCGGTGTATATGCAGACAACTCCAACAACACCGCAGCTGTAGATTCGCTGGGCGGAACAATTCAGAACTGCCACATTTCGCACTGTGCGGCACCCGTAATTTCCCGCGGAAACACAACAATTAAAGATACCACTCTTTACGGCGGTTCTGTTGCAAATCTTCTTATCAAATCAGGTGTAAACACCCTTGAAAATGTTGTGACCGTTAACAACAATCAAATCGAAGGTCGCGAGCTTATCGGTATGGGCGTTGTTGTTCACAGCGATGCTGATGCAACTGCAAAAATTGTATTAAACGGCAACTTCAAGCAGTACAATTTCTATGATGAAAATGACAAGCCCACGGGCTCGGCTACTGATTTGGGATACAAGTATTCTCTGAATCTGTATAATGCAATGTTCAGCAGCACTTGCAGTGCATATCATTTCGGTTCATCCCCTGACCGCTATGTTAATACCGGCATTATCTCCATGGTCGAAACAGCAACCGTTGAGGATAATACCAATTGCGGTTATACAAAAACAACTGTAAACCTTGGTGACAGAAACGGCTTTGTTTACTCACTTCCCAACACCGTAGGCACCGTTGACAACAACTATAATTCAACCGCCGATGCTCATATGGCATCTGTCCAGGGACATTACCCAATTACCCCCGTATTTGATTTGGGCAAACAGGCGGTAAACGGTGAAGACCGTTATCTCACAGGCGACATCAACGGTGTATCGGCTCGCTATATCGAGGGAGAAGACCCGTTTACTCTTGATATTACCAAGCTTATGAGCGCGTATAAGTATAACGGTGTGCCCTGCGCGGTAACTGCTTCTTGCGAGGGCGCTGATGCAAACGGTATTCTTACTTTGACTACCGCAGGCAACTATAATCTTGTATTTAAGGTTACAGATGACAATGTTTACTCTGTAAACGGCGAAAAGCTTGCTGAAAGCGTAGAGTATACTTATGTTGTTCCCGTTTCGCTCGCCGTAGCAGCACCCGAAGTAAAGGATGCAGTTATCAATGTACATACAACTGCTTTGACCGGCACATACAGCGGTATTTCGGACAAAACCATGTCATTTAATCCTTTGAGTGCAATTACAATCACCGATGCTGAAGGAACTGTAGATCTGACAACCGATATCGCAACTACAGAGATCACTTATGCGTCAAGCTCAAGTGCCTTTGCAGGCTCCACCACTATCAAGGTTACCTACAACAGCGGCAGAGTTCTCACAATGATTCTCGGCAAGCCCACACTTAATTCTCCCGGCAGCAGCAAAGCAATTACATATTCAAATGACGGTACTGTTAAGTCGGCAGGCGGAGTTGCCAGCAAGTCCGCTACCGGAGGCACATGGACCGTTACCTCATATTCGTTTAAGGGAACCAACGGCAAGACCGTTACCAATAACACTGTTGTAACAGCTACTTTCCCCGACAAGAGCTGTGTAACTGCGGATACCCTTGTTACTCTGGCAGACGGCTCGCAGAAGAGAATTGATGAAGTGACATATGAAGACGTACTTCTTGTATGGGACTTCTTCAACGGAACATATGCAACCGTTCCTTCGTCCATTATTTTCTATCACGGTCACGATAATTTTGAAGTGCTTACCTTGAACTTTGAGGACGATACCGTAGTTAAGGTTATCAGCAACCACGGTTTCTTTGATGTTGGTGAAAACAATTTCGTCTTCATTGATACCGAAAATGTTGAAAACTTCATCGGTCACGAGTTTGTTAAGGTAAACGGCAACGGATATTCCACTGTTAAACTTGTGGGATACACCGTTGGCGAAGAGTACACCGGTTGCTACTCTATCCAGACCGCAATGCACAACAACTTCATCGTTGAGGAAATGTTCTCGCTTACCATCCCCGAATATGAGGGCTGGTTTGATTACTTTGAAATCGGCGAGGGCATGAAGTACGATGAAGAAAAGATGCTCGCAGATATTGAAAAGTACGGTCTTTATACTTATGAAGACTTTGCTGAATACGTAACTTATGAACAGTTTGTTGCTTTCAGCGGTCCGTATCTTAAGGTTCTCGTAGGCAGAGGCGTGCTTACATATGATGATATTTTGAAACTGATTTCAACATATGTTAACCCAAATGCATAAAAGCATTGCATTTTATTAAAAACTGTATTATAATAAATTATTACAGTTTAATATAAACCAAATAAAACAAGAAGCTCAAAACACTCTCTATTTGATGAAAGGAAAAAACAATGAAAAAACTTTTTAGTTTGATCCTTGTGGCGCTTGTAATTGTTTCGGCATTGGCGATGAATGCGGTTGCCACTGAAACAACTACCACACTTCCAAAGGCAGATGTTAAAGATCTTGGAAGAATAAGCGTCGGCAAGACCGGCACCGGTGCAGATTATACAGTTGACAGCTATTTTGTTTATGACATATTTACAGAAAAACTCTCCGTTTCTGATAAATATTTTGAACTGATGGCAGCTTTGGAATTTGTAGCGCTTGACACTCCCGAAGAGGCTGCAAACAGCGCCTACGGCAACTACACCACCGACTTCTTTATCACGATCGACGGTATCGAAAACGGTTCGTTTGTTGCAGACGGCTGTTTCCTTGCAGGCTATTATCAGTCCTACGGCGATTGGGTTAAGATTCCTCTTGACGGCTTCACTGTTGAAAACGGCAAGGCTTATCCCATAATCACCAGCGCAAAGCATAATTTCTCCTATACCAAGATCTGTGATGCAGTTCAGCAGTTCAAGTGCGGCATCTATTTCCCGCCCGAAGTTCTTGACCAAAACCCCGATATGACCGTTACTCTTGACCTCGGTCTTGCAGAAAACTACGAAAAGGCGGTTGCAGCTGATTTCACCACTGTTGATAGCTGCTCCTACGAGGTTGAAGACCTTATCATCACCACACTTCCCGAGGCGGATGTTAAGGACCTCGGACAGATAAGCGTTGGCAAGGCCGGCACCGGCGCAGATTATACTGTTGACAGCTATTATGTTTATAACCTCTTCACCGAAAAGCTCTCCGCTGCTGAAGAATCCTTTGAACTCTCTGCCGCTTTGGAATTTGTAGCAATTGACACTGTGGCAGAAGCAAAGAAGAACATTTACGGCAAATATACCACTGACTTCTTTATCACGATCGACGGTATCGAGAACGGTTCGTTTGTTGCAGACGGCTGCTATCTTGCAGGATATTACCAGTCCTACGGCGATTGGGTTAAGATTCCTCTTGACGGCTTCACTGTTGAAAACGGCAAGGCTTATCCCATAATCACCAGCGCAAAGCATGATTTCTCATATATCAAGATCTGTGATGCAGTTCAGCAGTTCAAGTGTGGCATCTATTTCACGCCCGAAGTTCTTGCCCAAAACCCTGATATGACCGTTACTCTTGACCTCGGTCTTGCAGAAAACTACGAAAAGGCGGTTGCGTCTGATTTTACCACTGTTGACAGCTACTCCTACAGTGTAGAAGACCTTCTCCCTGAAAAAGAAAAGGAACTCTTCCTTTTCTACGGTAACGCTATGACTCTTGCAAGCTCGCTTGACATGACCTTCTATGTTGATTCCAAAAACCTTGAAGAAGGCGAGACCTACACCGCGGTTATGACCAAGAAGTATGCAGACGGCCGCCCTGACAGAGTGGTTGAGGTTTCTTCTGCTGATTGGGGCACAAAGAGCGATCTTAAGACTATATTGTTCACCGGAATTTCCGCAAAGGAAATGACAGATGAAATTTCTATTGAAATCTTCGACAGCAACGATGTTGCAGTTAGTGAATGCTGGGTGACTTCTGTTGCAGACTACGCTCTCGGTTCCTATGAATACGCTGAAACCGACGAGCTTAAGACCGTGCTTACAGACATGCTCAACTACGGTGCGGCTGCGCAGCTTCATTTCGGTTACAATACCGCTAATCTCGCCAATGCAGATTTGACCGAGGAGCAGAAGTCATATGCAAGTCAGGTTTCGGCTGTTTGGGAAGATACAACTGTGTTTGACTCTACATATTTCTTTGGCAACACATTGTATCTCAAAGATACAATTGCTCTCGCACTTTACTTCCACAATATCGGCAATGCAACATATGCAACCGTTACTTACACCAACCACTATGACAGATCTGTTACTTATGATGTACAGTTCAGCGATTTTGGAAGCTTGAAGGAAGTAAAGATTGACACTCTTGCAATCGCAGACGCAAATACCGTTGTTACATGCGAACTCAAGGATGCAAACGGAAACGTTGTTACTACTGTAACCGATAGCATTGCTTCTTCCGTAGCATATGCAAGCAGTGACGAAGAAGTTAAAAACGATGCTAATTTGTTAGCACTGTATGATGCAATCAACAAATTTGCAACTTCGGCGCATGCATATTTCCATTAATTTATAAGGAGAAAAATAATGAAGTATACCTCACCTTTCGCTCAGATAATCGAATTTGACGCTGTAAATGTATTGCTTTTAAGCCTTAATGAGGGCGAAGAAACCGATACCACCGAACGAAACGAAGATCAGCTCCCCATCAGACCCCGTACTCCCGTTTAATTTGAAAATAAGAAAACAGACTGCCGCTTTGCAGCAGTCTGTTTCTATAGATAAGGGTAAAAATATGCGTAGAATTTTAAAAAATCTATTACGGTTACTTTTATACTGTTTTGTTACCTCCCCTGTTTCCTGTGCGCTGTACTATTATCGCATAATTCCAAATACAGACATTGCATACGCCCGTGTTTTGCTGGTGATAACTGTAGGTTTTATCGCATATTATCTGCACTTTTTACGCAGAGGATATTCTAAACTGCGCCGTAACAAGAAAAAGTATTTTACTGTAAATCTTTCTTCATATGGAATCTTTATGCTGATCACTGCGGTTGTATACATACTTTTTGGTGAAATTGCGTATGCATGGATGTTCAATTCCCTTAAGCTGTTGGCTTTTGTTTCTAATGATTTTTCTTCGTTTGGGGCTACTGCGATTATGCATATTATTATGCTTTGTGTAATTGCTATCGCACCGTACACAGTTAAAAAGGCGCGCCGCCGCCGCTAAAAATCCAAACGGTATCCTTTGAACAAAGTATACTATCAAAATTTTCGGCATATATTGACATTTTATAAAAATATATTATAATTTACTTATAGCAACCCAAAATTATTATACTTTTGGAGGAAAAATGATAGTTATTCTTTCTTATATAATTGCCGTAATTCTTACTTTATTGCTTGCAATTATACTCTACCCCATTGCAGCTGCTTTCTGGATTTTTGAAATGCTCGGAAAACTGCTCGTTATAGTATTTGACCTTTTCGGCAAGGTTTCCGACAATATGTTCAAGTTTACAACAAAGATCATCCGCCTTTTGTGGAAGGATATAAACAATATGGATAAGGCGTCTATCCCCGCATTGTCCGCAGAACAGTGGCAGTGCAAATGCGGCGCAATGAATACAGGCAAGTTCTGCTCGTCCTGCGGCGCACCCATGGCCATTGAAACCGAGGGCGAAGAAAAAACCGACGAATAATCTTTCGTAAAGCGAGGATGAGTTATGGCAACAACAACAAAAAAAGCCGTTAAACCCACACAGGCGTGGATATGTACAAAATGTGCGCATAGAAGAAGCAGTATTGTAAAACCCGAAGCCTTTGGTTGCCCTAAAGCGGCAAACAAGCTCCACACCTGGAAAAAAGCTAATTAGTATTGTAAAAAAAATCCGTGGTTTTTGGACGGTACCCAGATAAACGGACATTGAAATAAAAAACCCCCTGTTGTAGAATAAAACTACAACAGGGGGATTTTATCATGGCAAGAAGTT
>SVRG01000004.1 GCA_015064965.1 Oscillospiraceae bacterium | reverse complement strand
GCATTCGCGGTACCGTTTTTTCTATTTTAAAAGCCATTGTAAAATAGAAAAAACGGTACCGCGAATGCGGTGCCGTTTTTTTGCAAATATTGTATAAAAAAACTCTTTATTTTTTTGCTGCATTATGATAGAATTGGTATATACCACTTTGGAGGTTTAAAATGCACAAGGACATAATCTATATCGGCGTAAATGACCATGACATTGATTTGTTTGAAGGACAGTACGATGTTCCAAACGGCATGGCATATAATTCTTACATAATAAATGACGAAAAGGTTGCTGTTTTTGACACTGTGGATGCACGCTTTGTTGATAAATGGCTGGAAAACATAAAGGCGGCAATCGGCGAAAAGTGCCCCGACTACCTTATCGTTCAGCACATGGAGCCCGACCATTCATCGGGTATAGCAGCTTTTACAAAGGCGTACCCCGATGCAACAGTGGTTGCATCTGACAAAGCATTTGTCATGATGAACAAGTTTTTCTCGGTTGACTTTACAGAGCGTAAGCTTGCAGTTAAAGACGGCGACACACTTTCACTCGGTACGCATACGCTCTCGTTTGTTGCGGCGCCCATGGTTCACTGGCCCGAAGTTATAATGACATATGACAGCACAGCAAAGGCGCTCTTCTCTGCCGACGGTTTTGGCAAATTCGGCGCACTTGACGTTGATGAAGACTGGGCTTGTGAAGCGCGCAGATACTACTTTGGCATCGTTGGCAAATACGGCGCGCAGGTTCAGGCTGTGCTCAAAAAAGCAAGCGGTCTTGAAATTGAAACCATCTGCCCCCTCCACGGTCCTATTCTCGATGAAAACCTCGGCTATTATCTCGATTTGTACAACACATGGTCATCCTACGGTGTTGAAAGCGAGGGCGTGGTAATTTGCTACACCTCGGTTTACGGCAACACAAAAAAGGCTGCTCTTATGCTTGCAGACGAGCTTGAGGCTCTTGGCTGCGCAAAGGTTGCTGTAAATGATCTTGCACGCTGCGATATGGCTGAAGCCGTTGAGGATGCTTTCCGCTACGGCAAGATAGTGCTTGCCACTACCACATATAATGGCGAAATCTTCCCATTTATGAGAACATTTTTAAGCGAGCTCGCCGAACGCGGATATAAAAAGCGCAAAGTGGGTATCATTGAAAACGGAAGCTGGGCACCGGTGGCTGCCAGAATCATCAAAAAGGCCCTTGAAGAGTGCAAAGAAATCACATTTGCGGATACAACCGTTACCATCCATTCCGGCGTGAAGGATGAAAACATTGAACAAATTAAAGCTCTTGCAAAAGAGATGCTGTAATTTAAATCAATTTAAAGGAGACTTTTACTATGAAATACGTTTGCGAAGTTTGCGGCTACGTTTATGATGAGGAACTCGGCGATCCTGACAACGGCATTGAGGCCGGCACCAAGTGGGAGGATCTCCCCGAAGATTTTGAATGCCCCCTCTGCGGTGTAGGCAAAGATCAGTTCTCAGCAGAATAAGATTTTAAAAAATCCTTGCAAAAGTAAGACTTTTGCAAGGATTTTTTTATTCTCCAAGGAAAATATTTCTTATGCTTTGAATTTCCGCTTCAGTTACACCGATTGATGTCAGATAGTTTTCTACCTTTTCCTTCATGCTGTCGCCCTCAAGCAATTCAAGACGCGCTATAAATACCGCCATTGCCTTATCGTCTACATAAGAGTCAACAAACGCGCTGAGTTCATAGTCCCTATACAAATCGTCTTTTGACATGCCGAGAAGAGCGCCGAGCAAATAACACATAGTACCGGTACGGTCGCGGCCATAGGTGCAATGCATATAAATCGGATAATTCTCCTCATCGGCAAGATCGGCAAACACGTTTCTGATTGATTTTGTGTTGACTTCCTCAAAAATACCGTCATACTGTGGGGCATCATAATATCTGTGCACAACCCCTTTGCCAAGTGCATTAGTTTCCACTGCATTGACGGTCTCAGAGCGAAGGTCCATATCAAAGCGCACACCGAGATTTAAAACAAGTTCGCTTTGTCCTTCCTTTGTGATCGAATACTTGCTTTCAACTGCACCATCCAGTTCACTGCCTCTGAAAAGCAGTCCCAAAGGAATACGTTTGCCGCTTTCTGTAAGCCGTCCGCCAAAATCACGCACGTTTACAGCACCTTCGATATTCAAAAATCGAGGCGAATCGGCAGTGACAAATTCTCCGCCGGTACTTACAACATCCCCATTTGAAAGTGTAAGCAATAACTTGTAATAATACTGCGTGCCGGTCTTTAAATTATATATATCAATACTTCCGTTGCCAAGGTCCAGCACATAGCTTATCGGAGAAGAAAAACTATCATTTTCGGATATTTCCAAAACTGCGCTTTCTGTACTGATATTGCTTGGCATTCCAATAACACTGTAGTTGTAGGTTAACGGTACACCGTTATCAAGACGGTTGCGATAACCTTGATATGTACCGAAAACATCATGTGCAGAGTCCTTGTTATTCTCATCCATATAGCTAAAAATCGCCTGGTGCACAAGCGGTACTTCTTCGGTATAAAGTGTGCTCTCAATCTTAAAAGTTGTCTGCGTAAGCTCAATGGGGGTATCATCGCTTGGTATAATAACCGGCTTTTCACCGTCGCGGTTTACAGCAAGCAACACAAGTAACACCACCGCAATAAGGCAAGCCACGATATTGATAATTACACTCTTGTTCCTCTTGAAAAACTTTATTAACCTTTTGTCTTTTTTCTTGGCAGAATTACTGCGCCTGCGGTGATGATGCCTATGACTGTGATGATGGTGATGATGATGCTCACCGCTATTTAAAGCGGTTTCTTCTTTTTCGCTATTTTCAATAGCCTCATCTATGCTCTGTTGAATATTGTTTTTATTCTCCATAAATATTCCCTCCCGTTAATGGCTTACAGGTCTTTTTTAGTTACTCTGTATACCAAACGCAAAGTTTTGCTTAAAACCAGCAAATACAACACCTTGTCCTTTGTTGAAGCGTGCTTGGAAAACAAAAAATTTGCCCAATGCCTGCCCATAAGTTTTTTATATCTTTTAAGCTCCGTTTTTACTTCTTCATCAATTCGGTCAATTGCTTTTTCCATAGTAAGTGCCATGCTGAAAGCTACACGAGCCCTGAAAAAATTAAAGCTTTTCCGGCAGGAAAGTTTGTTTTCAACCACCTGTTTTTCCATAACACTCAGATTGCTCAATACGGCTTTTGCGCTGGCAAGAGAAACCGTTGCTAAAGAAGCGCGACTTGTGATACTGCCGCTTCTTTTTCTGTAATAGTAAAGCGGACGGCGCACAAGCACCATGCCGTCTGCCGCCACAATGCTTGGGATGATAACAGGAAAATCCTCGCTGATACCGCCCTCGATAAACCGCATATTGTCAAAAAGTGTTTTTTCATGCAGCTTGCACCACACAGCATTCCCTGCTCTTTTGTAAAAGCTTTCGTCAAGCGCTTCTCTCACATCAAGTACAAGGTCACTATCCTCTTTTCTTGCATCCGATGCAATACTGCCGTCCTCAAAAATAAAGTTTGTCAGACAGCACGCAAGCTTTTTGTTCCCTTTTTTCAGCGATGACAAAAGAATTTCATACATATCAGTGCAAAGAACATCGTCACTGTCTGCAAAACCTATATAATCTCCGGTGGCAATATCAAGCCCTGCGTTGCGCGCCGCGGCGGCACCGCCGTTTTCCTTATGCAAAACAACCACGCGAGAGTCACGCTTTGCCCATTCATCGCAAATACGCGGCGAATTATCCGTGCTTCCATCATCAACCAGGATGATCTCTATGTTTTTGTGAGTTTGATTTGCAATGCTCAAAACGCACTCATCAAGATATTGCTCTACATTGTACACAGGAACAATAACACTGATTTTATCCATTAGCTCTCCTCATTTTTGCCTCTCACCATGCGCTTTTTCACGGCAGATCTAACCGTATCGCACACAAGTCTGAACGATGCCGGCTCAAACAGCGAATTTATGACGAGGTATAACAAAACAATCACAATCGCATAGGGAATGCACAAAAGCACGATCTCGAAATACGAAGCGGGCGAAAGTTTTATAAACCCTCCCAATATGTCAATGGAGACAAACAACGCAAAATTAATAAAAAGGCTCTTATACGAACTTAGCACATTGCTGTCAACTATTTTTTTCTTGTACACATAAAGCACAAGACAATTTGCGTGGATAAACGATGCAATTATCGTTCCTGCAAGTACGCCCGCTATGCCAAAACGGCTCACAAGCACAAGCGAAATCACAATATTTATCACCGACTCGGCTATGGCATAGTTTTGCGTTTCCTTAAAATGCCCCGCTATGTACACCATGGCATCATATGGATATCTTGCGGCATTAAACAGTTTTACAAGCGCAAAGAAAAGCGGCAAATATGCTATGACATAATTGATATCTGTTACATCTGCGGTATATAAGGACAAAAACGGCAATACGAACATGTCCACTATTGAGTACATAGCAAAAGAAAATGCGATATAATAAACTTCATACGCCCGAAAGAACTTTAAAAAACGCTCTTTGTTTGAATGAAAGTAATTTGCAATTTTAAATTCAAGCGCATCCCTGACAACATGTAAAACCTTGTCCACCATGTTGAAAAGCAGCGCATACATTGAATAAACGCTTACCACCTTGAGTGTGGAAAAAGCAGTCAGCAATACCGTATCAGTATTGGATACCACCAGATAGTTTATCTGGTGAACGATAACATTTTTACTTTGAGAAATTGATTTATAATCCGGCTCTGCCTTTAAATCTATCCACGAATACTTTTTATTTATATAGCAGACAATGTAAATCATCTGTGCCAGGCTTACAAGCATCGCGGCAAACTGTACAAAAACAACATCATATCCAAGAGATATTAAAACTATCTTGGAAATCTGCTTGAGCGATGTGGTGAAAACATCTACGCCGGTGCGGACATAGTTTTTTCCGTCCGCTTTAAGAAGAATAAGATATTTTCCGTGGAAAAAGTAATTGATTACATTTCCAATGCCATTGAATATTACAACTAAAAATATAATATGATACGGAATACCTGATTTGACAATCACGCCGTACAGCGTCGCAAACGCAATTACCAAAGCAAGATAAATAAATCCCGTTTTGTGATAATACTTGTTGGTTGCTGAAAGCACACGGTTAATCTGTCCGCGGTCCTTATCGGCAAACGCTTTATAAAGTGCCTGACATGATGCCGCAGAAATTCCCGCCTCAACAAGAGCGATATATGCATAAATGTTGGTTACCGACGAAAGAAGACCGTTGATTTCGGAGCCGTAGTTTGTCAAAACAAGCTTTGGCACAACGATGCCAAGTATGAGCATGACAACCTGCCCGACAATACCAACTATTAGATTGTATTTTATCTTTTTGGTATCTTTCACGCTCTCGTCTCCTCATCACAATAAACAGCATTTTGCCAACCCGACAAAAGTCGGGTTGGCATAAATGCGTGGTTTATTAGCCGATAATCTTGCCGTTTTCGTCCGCCAAGTAGTTCATAGGAATGGTGTAGCCGTTGCCCTCCCATGCGAAGAAACGCTGGTTAACAATAACTACGCCGCTCCAACTTACGAAGTAATAGTCGCCGTCAACCTTGATAATACCGGGGCTTGGGGTATTACCGTTTACATAATAATACTTCACGCCATCAATGGTTACAAAGCCGTTAAGCATCTTACCGTTTTCATCAAAGGTATAGTTGCTTGGGCGAAGGTCGCAGAAGGTGCGTCCTACATAGTATCTGCCGCCAGTCTTGAGTACGCCGCCCCAATCGGAGTAGTAGTAGTCATCGCCAATCTTGTAAAGGCCGTTGGTTGCAGTAACACCGTTGATATAGAGATAAAGTACACCGTCTTTTTCTACGATACCGTTGAGCATCTTGCCGTTTTCATCAAATTCATAGTTGCCGTTTCCGATGTCACAGAAGGTGCGATCAACAAAGTACTTGCCGCCAGTCTTGAGCACGCCGCCCCAATCAGCAAAATAGTACTCGCCGTCAATTTCAAAGAGACCCTTGGTCACGGTTGTGCCGTTTTCGTAGAGATAGAGTGTGCCGTCGATATCAACGATACCGTCAAGCATCTTACCGTCCTTGCCGAATGTGTAGTTGCTTGCAGGGAGATCGCAGTATGTGGTGCTTACAAAGTATCTGCCGTCAGTCTTGATCAAGCCGCCCCAGTATGCATAATAGTAAGCGCCGTCAACTTCAAACAATCCGCATGTAGATGTTATACCGTTCTGATAGAGATAGAGCTCGCCGTCTCTTTCAACGATGCCGTCAAGCATCTTACCGTTTTCGTCAAAGGTATAATGGCTTGCAGGGAGATCGCAGAAGGTGGTATCTACAAAGTACTTGCCGTTTGTACGGATTTCGCCGCCCCAGAACGAATAATAATACTCGCCGTCGATCTTGTAAAGACCCTTGGTTGCGGTAACGCCGTTGAAATAGAGGAACTTGGTGCCGCCGATATCAACGATACCGTTGAGCATTTTGCCGTCTGCGCCAAACTCGTAGTTGCCTGCGGGAAGGTCGCAGAAGCTTGTGCTTACATAATACTTATCATCGGTACGGATCACGCCGCCCCAGTATACATAGTAGTAGTCGCCATCGATCTTGTAAAGACCGTAAGTTTCGGTTGTACCGTTCTTATAGAGATAAAGTGTGCCGTCAATCTCTTCAATGCCGTTAAGCATTGTACCGTCAGCGCCAAATGTATAGTTGCCTGCAGGAAGGTCGCAGAAGGTAGTGCCCACATAGTATCTGCCGTCTGCCTTAAGTACACCGCCCCAGTCAGCGAAATAATAGTCGCCCTTGATTTCGTAAAGACCGTAAGTGGTGGTGAGACCGTTCTTGTAAAGGTAACGCACACCGTCCTTTTCAACGATGCCATTTAGTGCCTTTCCGTCTGCGCCAAAGGTGTATGTGCCTGCGTTAAGATCGCAGTTTGTGGAGCCAACGTAGTACTTGCCGTCTGCCATTACAACGCCGCCCCAGTTGATAAAGTAGTAGTCACCGTCAATTTCATGGAGACCGTAAGCTGCAGTCTTACCGTTTGTGTAATAAAGGAGCGTGCCGTCCTTTTCCATAAATCCGGTAAATGCACTGTATTCGTCTTTATACAGACGTCCAACATATGTTCCGTTATTCTCGGCATAGCCTTTGAGATCGAAGTGATAGTACTTGCCATCAATCACCTGCTCGCCGAGAAGTCCCTGGCCATCCTTTGCGTAAGCATAGCCGTTTCTATCAGTGTAGAAGCCATCTTCAGGCTTTACGCTCTTATCGCAAGTGCCGTCTTCATTGAAGTAATACCAGTTTCTGTTGATCTGGTTTTCAAACAAAAGCTGCCAGCCGCCTTCAAGACGAACACCCTTTTCGAAGTAATAGTTTTTGCCGTCGATAACTCTCCAGCTACCGCGGTCATTGTAATAACCGGGGCCATAGTAATATCTGGTACCGAAGAGTGTAGGAACCCAAACACCGCTTGTGAGTCTGCCGTTTTCAAAATTAAATGTAACAGATGCAAGCTCGGTGTCGCCCTCTGCGCCAATGGCAGTGGTTTCATCGAAGTAGTACCAATCGGTGCCGATCATCTGCCAGCCGGTAACAGGCTTGCCGCTTACATAGTAGTACCAGTTGCCATTTTCCTCTACAAGACCGGTAACGGTGTTTTCCTTGCCGCATCCGGTACATACGCCGTCAACAAAGTTGTGACCTGCTGCATCGGTAGCAGTACCCCAGTCGATCACGGACTTACAGGTTTCACAATATGTTCTGTTTTCGTAGCCGCCGGATACACATGTAGCCGCCTTATTGAGTGTGGTGAGTTCTTCATCGTGGCAGTGCCAAGGATTTACAATGTCGTTGATCATTGTATCAACTACAAAACTGCCGCCAAATACGCCAAGAGTATTCTTGTACTCATCGCCTGCAAATTCAACTTCACCGTTTGTAACTCTGCAGTCAATGGTAACTACAGGGCAGTTGCCGGTCTTATACTGTACTTCGGGAGTAACAGCAAGACCTGTAACGTGGTCAATTGCATCCCAAACCCAAAGGCGGATAGGCGCGCTGATTAGGGTTGTTGCATCTTCATCAACGTCATCGTCATTTCTCTCTACAGTTACAGTGAGAACATTTGCAACAGAGTCAAGAGTGTATGTTGCATCAAAGCCTTCTGCAACGGTAAGACCTTCAGGTTCCCAGGTGTTGGCATTCTGAAGTCTGAGTGCTACGGTGAGCTTGTTGATATCGGTAATATCAGCAACCTTAACGTCAGCATAGTATACAGAGCCATACTCTGCAAGTGCGCCGGAGTCGTTGTGACCGTCAAGAGTAATTACAGAATCGCCTGTGATGGTGAAGTTTCTGATAACTCTTGCAGGATTTCCGAGAGCATCTTTGATCTCAAACACAACAGTATGCTTGCCGCTTGTAAGAGTAACGCTTTCGCTTGCAAGATACTTGCCGGAAACCGCTACGCTGTCAAGTGCTACACCGTCAACATAAATCTTGCCGCTTTCACCGTCAAGCTTAATGTTATCGGAAACAACTGCGGAGAACGCTACATTGTTGCCGCTGATCGTTGCATCGTTCGCAAGAGCCACAGACTCATCCGCGGTGGTATAGCTTACATCGGTGATTTTGGGAAGAACTCTGTCATCAACAGCTGAGCTGTAGTCGAGAGTGATATCATCAATGTAGAAGGTGTGTATTGCGGGGAGCATGGGCTTGATATATGTACGGATAAACGAGGGAGAACGTGAGTTGCTGCTATCACTTACAACCGGAGTACAAATATAATCGTATTTTGAAATATCAACTGTTGCATATACCCATCTGGACTCGGGAATATCTGCCTCGGTGCAGGAGTTGAGATTCTTTCTTACGCCTGAAACGGTTTCAAACATAAAATGGTCCTGCTTGCAGGTGTATGTGCCATTATCATTCTTTGCATAAAGCTGTGACTGGAATGCAAGTCCGGTAGCGCCCTCAGGAATATAGAGCCACATGCCGAGCGTGGTTGCATTCAGTCCGTTTGCTGTATCGCGGAGAACTATAGTTTCACCAATGTTGAAAATCACATTGTAAGTCCAGCCGGAGAAGCCTGCGTCGGTGTTATCAACATGCCATGCAAGAGCATATTCTCCGTTTCTTACCTGTCCGTTTTCCTTGGTTGCAACAGTTGTCCAGCTGTCAACCTGCTCGCTGAACTGACCTGCAAGAGGATCGTCACCAACGAGGGTGTTGCTAATGCCGTTTTCAGCACTGTATGCCTTTGCTTCATCAAAACCTACAAAGCCGGAAAGCTCGCCGTCTTCAAAGTCATAGATGATTTCGGAGCCCTTGCCGTATTCAACCTTGAGAACATCGGTAACTTCGGGACTGGGAAGATAGGTAGCAGTAACATTTACGCCCTTAACGCTCTCGTCGGAGGAAGCCTTAAGTACGTTGCCATTAAGAGTTGCAGCACTTTCGTCGGAGAGAGTAAGTGAATATGCGCCGTCAACGCATACACCCCAGCTATCCGCGCCGTAAGTACAAGCAAAGTCAATAGTCATTTCCTTGCCATAAGGAAGTACGGTCTCGTCAAGTGTCAGTGCAAATACATCGGGGTCAACAACTTTAAGTGTCTTGGTGCCAACAACCTCACCGTTGTAAAGCATCTGAACAGTTACATCACCCTTAGCAGAACCGGCAGTAAACTTGCCGCCGCTTACAGTGCCTTCGCCGTCAACCGCCCAGGTGATGCCCTCTTCGGGTACTTCAGCAGGGCTGCCCGCAGCGTCAACACCCTTTGCGCTAACGGTAACGGTTGCGCCGGGAGCAATATAGTCATATTCGCTGTCAAGAACCGCGTGGTCAAACTCACCTGTTGCCTTTGCCTTGGAAACCAAAACTACGCTGTTGATGGTTGCACGCTCAGAGCCGTCGGAAGGAACGGAACGCATGGTATTTACTGTTTCGCCCTCACGCTTTGATACAAATGTGGAAGATCCGCCGCCGTCGCAGTTAACCGCATTAACGCAGCCGATAGCAAGCATCATTTCGCCCATTTCGTAGTTGGAAAGACCGCTGGAGAAGGGCGCGTTACGTCCGTCTACCTGGCAGAACACAAGTGTGCCGTCAGCCTTAATACCAATCATCGAGCGGGATGCATCAGAAGAAGTACGCTCAACAGTCTTGCTTACAAGTTCGCCGTCTTTAACAAGCCAGCCAAAGTTTGCAGGAATTGCAGTGTACTCAGTTCCGTTAAGAGGAGTGCTCATCGAGCGAAGCTCGCAGTTGCCTTCACGGTCAATTGCAAGGTAGGTCTGTGCGCCCTTGTGTACCTCGGGACCGCCGAGAACAACGCCCTGCCATACCATGTAGCCGTAAGGAGCATCGGAGTCGTATGCAAGTGCGGTATTCATAGCACCTACAACATTGTAGCCCATGCCCTCGTAGTAAGCTACAGTCTTGGTGAGCTGTTCGGCTTTCCAATACTGTGTCTTATCGGCTACGCCGTCGAGCTTGAGGTTGTCGGGATCGAGCTTGTCGATTCTGTAATAACCGGGCATAACCTCAATGTTTTCGTTTTTGGTGTCAACCTCAAAATAGTGAACAACCTTACGGTCGTTACCTTCTGCATTGTTGACTACCAGTTCTGTTTCGGTTGCGCCGGGTGCGAGGGTGTAAGTTTCCTCTGAAATTACTTTAAAGTAATCCCCGGTAACCGCCGCATCAAAATCAGATGCGAAAACCGACATAGGAAGTACCGACAATACCATAAGTACCGCCAATGCCGCGCAGAGAAACTTTTTCATAGTTTTATCCTCCTAAAAAATTTTATTTAATTTTTTATCGTTTTTTCAGAAATTGCAGCTCCGCTCCATTCGCGCGATGCTACAAGCGGAAGAGAAAGCACAAAATACACCATGTATCCAGCCTCTGTACGAAGCGATGAATTGTAAAACACCATTATAATTGCCAGTAACGACACTATCATTCCAAGCTGGCAAAACAGTCGGTCAGACTTTCCGTTTTTAAACAGTTTAAATGATATTAAACAGCAGATGACATAAAACGTTAAATTCAAAGTAAGCCCGATATACCCTGTTTCAAGAAACAAAAATGCACTTGAAAACCAGGTGTAATGCAGTTTTTGATGTGTCTCAAAAAACGGAGTGTTGCAAATTGCAAAAGCAGAAGTATCACAATTGCCAAGTCCCATGCCAAATATTTTGTCACTAACATCTGTGAGAATAGTTTTAGATATTGTAGGCAGCGCGGTAAAGCGGCCAAGATCCTCGGCAGAAGCATAGTTTGTTGCGGTTACAAGCTGTACGATACGGTCAAAAGAAAGCTCTTGCGCCATTCCAAATACACTTGTCAAAACCGAACTTGCAACAAATAAAAGAAGTGCAGAAACAAAAAGCATTACAAATTTTCTAACGGAAAATCTTGTGAGAATTGAAGAAAACACAAGAATGAAAACGAAAATCAAAAAGAATAATTTAAGTTCTGCCATCGCGGCAAGAACAAGCGCGCAACCGCATTTTGCAAAGCACGAAACTGCGCCTTCTTTTCCTTCCATATATAAAAGCAACGATTTACTGAGCACTATTGCAAAAAGCAAAATCGAATAGCTGTTGCATCCTCTTTCAATTCCGAAAATGCCTCCGAGATAGTCCTGCTCGAGCCCCATAACAAAGAACTGGTATAGTGAAACCGATATATTTATCCAAAAAAGAATATCTATAAACTTAAAACAGCTCTTTCCGTCTTCTTCGTTTAAAAAAGTAACAAACGCTATAAACGCGGCATAATATCTGAAGTTGTTTCTAAATCCCCATAAATAATAAAACGGCGATTGGAAATGGAATATATATGTTATCAACGTATAAAGCAAAAATATGCCGGCGAAAGACACAATCGGTTTAAGCTTTCTTTTGATAACTATATTTCTCCTGGCAAAAATCAATACCATCATAATAAGCCACACTGCATCGACAGTGTATTTAAACAAAGACGGTAACTTTAACATGCCTATCAAAAATGAAATTATAAAAGGAAAAACAAATATATACAAGGTCATCCACTCAGGTAGTGACCGTTTTTTGATATAAAGTTTTCCTACCTCTCGTTTCGTGACCATAAATTCTCCAAAAACTATTTCTTAATTTTACTCCAAAGCATCAGCACGCAAAGATGATACATCTTGAGCTTAAACAATTGCCAAAACACCTTTGAAGCACTGTTGCAAAGATTTAAAACATCTTTATTTATTGAGTCAAGCAGTATGCTATCGCTAAAAATCGTTTTCAGCTCCGCTTTTTTTTCTTTTTTTGAAAGCGAGGAGCCCAAAATCTTCTTCATACCTGAAATTGAGAACATGAGATATCTTGCGCAAAGCCCATTTCCTACCGTCTTGGGAAGTCCAAGTGTGCGGCAAAGCTCTCTGCCACGCTGCACAAACACATCCGCGCGGGATTGATATCCTTTTTTATATGCTCTCGAAAGCGATGCATCGTTTTGAATATAATAGTACATATTCTCTGCAAGAACTGTTGCTTTTTTTGCATGTGCAAAAAACAGCAACATAAACATTGCGTCCTCGGCAAGCACCTCACGCTCGGAAAAGAATTCTATTCCGCCTTTGCGAAAAACATCCATATTGTAGAGTTTGCCCCAAGCGCTTATACCGATGCCGAGCTTGTAGGTAAAGAGTCCGCTCAGCAAATCACCGAGTTCTTCTTTTTCAAAAACAGTTTTGACCGCGGTGATTTCCTTCTTTATTATATTTCCGTCTGCGGATACATTGTTTCTGCCAAACATTACTATATCCGCATCGGTTTTCAAAATTTCAGCAACGCATTTTTCCACAGCGGTTATATCAATATAGTCATCACTGTCAACAAACATGATATAGTCGCCGCTTGCGTGCTCCATTCCGGTATTGCGTGCCATTCCGAGTCCCGCATTTTGCTTGTGAACGGCTATTATGCGCTCATCGTGTGCCGCAAAGCTGTCACACATTGCAGGGCATGAGTCGGGGGAACCGTCATCCACCAGAATTATCTCTATATTCTTATATGTCTGATTTACAATTGACAAAACACACCGCTCAAGATACTTTTCCACATTGTAAACCGGAACAACAACAGAAACCTTTGGATTATTCATTAGTTTCTCCTGCTTTTACATTGATTTTAACGATTTTTGCAGGTACGCCTGCAAGCACCGCCCCTTCGGTGGTGCACGATTTTACTACTACCGCTCCCGCCGCCACGGTTACGTTGTCTGCAATTTCAACATCGCCAATCACCACGGCACCAACACCGATCCTGACATTTTTGCCAATTCTCGGGCATGGGGATGATAAGCCGTCATTTCCTATGCAGTTGCTGCCGTAAAGGATGCAGTTTTCGCCAATTTTTGAATGACCGTTTACAACAATATTGCCGGCATGCTCAATCTTAAGTCCGCTTGCAAATGTGTTTTCCCACATTTCAATACCAAGTTTTCTACCCGCTATATTCTTTCTTCTTCTGTACCATGCGTACAGCAGCTTGTGTATGGGGTTCTTTCTGGTATTATAATGGTACTCTGTCAGTCGAAGCAAACGCACATATTGATAGAGTTTATATTTATTGTCCGATGTAAGCTTCCACTCCAAGGCAAATTTTTTTGGAAGATAGAATTCTCGCTCTTTTTCAAGACATTCTTTTAATTCCTTTTTCGTTGAAATACCCATCATTCACCGTCCAAACCGAAATATAAAGCCGCGTTGTCAAAATCGTATTCAAGCACTGCGCTCCTCGTTTGAGCCTTTGAAGAAATCGCCTTTTTAACAAGAGTCTTTAAATCGTCTTTTTCAAACGAATCAATAAAATAAAATCCGTCTTTGCCGCAAAACTCCTTCATCTCGCCATAGTCGGTAGTAACAACGCACTTGTTGCATGCCGCCGCCTCCAGGCAGGAAAGCGGAACGTCTATACATTTGCCGTACTCAACAACCGGAAAAAAGTAAACATCCGAAAGCTGATAAATCTCCTCTATGTCGGGGATATAATCGTCAATAATCTTTATATTTGCCGCTTCAAGCGAGGCACGAAGCTCTTTGTCCTGCTCGCTTTTTGTAAGCGTGCTTGTGACAAGCAACACCGTAAACTCATCGGCAAGCTTTAAAAGTTCTGCCACATTTCTGCCACGGTTAAGATGCCCCACATGAAGCACCACCGCACGGTCGCTATCAAGTCCGTATTTTTCTTTAAGCGCCCGCGCCTTATCTTGGTCAACCGGCAAAAAACGTTTTGTATCAACACCGCACTTGAGATGCTTTACACGCTTTTCGCCGACGTGCTTGCTAAAACGCGCCGCTGCCGGTGCGGACAAAAACACAAAATTTGCGCCGCTTAGCTTAAAAAGCAATTTTGAAACAAAATCGCACTCATTTTGCATGGTTATTAAAACATCCATGCCACATTTTGCAAAAAGCGACAAAATGAATACACGTATCGCTGTTGAAATCGGTTTTGCCGGAAACGGTAGGTACAGCACCCTCTCTCCGCGCTCCTTGATGAGCGAAAACAGCCTTTTACTAATCAAAAACTTATTCAGACTTAAATGCTCATCCGAAAGCGCACTTTCCCTCTCATAAGTAACAACAAAATGGTTGTCCGAGTTATTTTTAAGTCTTTTTACAAGGCTGTTTGCAACCTTTATACAACCTTCGTCAACAACCTTTGTAAGGCAATTTGATAATATCAACATTATACACGTTCCACCGCGCATCCCTCGCAGGTTGAGCAAGCATCAAGTTCTTCTTTTGAAACCTTGCCGTCGCGATAGTCGCGCACGATTTTATTTTCGTACATCGAATATTTCTTTTTCTTGCCGAAAGAAAGGAATTTGTGCTTGATCACCCAAAGTGCGGGCGTCAATATGTATTTATGCATAGCGGGCGACACGGAGCCTATCATCCAACAGTTTCTGTCGCAAGCGCGAACCTTTTTGCGCACGATTTCTGCCGCTTCGCTGTTCCAGAGCTCATCCCATGTTTGCTCATTGAGATTGCCCATAACTTCCTTTTCTTTAGTGCCGTTACATGGCATAACATCGCCAAACGGATCAATAAAGAATGTGTCAAAGCTCATGTCACATGGGAGCAGACGCTTTTGACTGAATATGTAATTTATAAGTCCGTGGTTGAAGTATGCGCGGAACCACTTTTTAGGGCTGTTTGACTCAAGCAGTCTGTTTACAAGATCCTCAAAGTTCTGCGCCACCATAAGACGGTCATGAATGATATTATTCGACTCCACGAAGTAGAAGCTGTTGTGCAAAGATGCCGTGGCAAACTCCATACCCATCTCGTCGGAAATGTTGTAAAGTGCAACAAGGTCGGGAGCGTTTTTATCCTGAACGGTCATGCCAAAGCCAACGTCCTTCATCCCCATCTCAACCAGGGTTTTAAGCGTGGTGTAGCCGCGGTTGAATCCGTCCTCAAGTCCGCGTATCTCGTTGTTGGTCTTCTCAAGTCCCTCAATGGAAATTCTGATACCGATATTCGGAAACTCCTTGCAAAGATCCACGATTCTGTCGGTATAAAATCCGTTTGTGGAAATAACAATTCTTTCGCTCTTTTTATAAAGCTCGCGAACAACATCTTTGAGGTCCTCGCGCATAAAGGGTTCGCCGCCCGTGATGTTTGTAAAATACATTTCAGGGAGCTTTTTTATGGTTTCGATCGAAAGCTCGTCCTCCGGCTTTGACGGAACCTTATATCTGTTGCACATGGTGCATTTTGCATTGCATCGGTATGTAACTATAACTGTGCCGTTAAGTTTTTTTGCCATTTTTTACTCCAATACAAAATTTTAAAGCTTTTCAAACAGTTCGCTATGGGTTTTTGCAACCGCATTCCAGTTGTATTTTCCCACTACCTCGCTGCCGTCAAAATCTGCAGTTTTTCCGCCGTCAAGTATGCTTGCCACAAGGGAAACAAACTCTTCTTCACTGTGATACATATAAAAACCGCTCTTTAGATCAAACATCAGGTTTTTCCCGATTATCACAGGTGTGCCCGATGAAATTGCCTCGATAATAACAAGTCCGAATGACTCAAGCGTCGATGTAAATACACTCACGTCAGCAGCGTTATAATACTTGTTAAGCTCTTCGCCCGGAGCAAGCTCGCCCACATATTTCACCTGCTCTTCAATGCCATTCTCTTTGGCAAAGTTTATTATTGACTGCTGATAATCTCCGTCGATAATACCGCCTGCATACATATAAACCGTATCGCTGTGGGCTTTAAGATAGTCGCAAAGCATCATAAGCGAACCAAGTTGACTTTTTCTGTCGCAAACAGAGCCGACCTGAAAGATCACCTTTTTTCCGTCAAGCGAAAGCTCGCGTTTGAACGCATCAACCTCGTCAACTGGGAGCGGTGCATATCGCTCAACATTCACACCGTTCAAAACCTTGTGGATCTTCTCTTTATTCACTGAAAGGCGATTTACAAAATGGTCAATAGTTATATCATTGAGCACAAAAACCGCATCCGCATTTTTAACAGAGAAAACCTCTTGAAAATACTTCTTTTTTACAGTTGCCTCTATCTTCTCCCACTCTGTGCCCCATATATATGAATGCACAGTATATGCTAAAATCGCCTTTTCGCGAAGCTTTTTCGGCACAAGTTTCAAAAAGAAGAACATATTGTACTGATTGTGAAAATGAAAAACAACCTTTTCTTTAGTGCTTTTCAAAATCTTTTTAAGCTTTGAGGCGAGCGCAACCGAATACACCACTCTCTTGAGTTTGTGCATAATTCCAAGGCTGACATCGGTCTTTGTAAACATTGACGGGACATTAACCTCAGTAATCGGAAGTTGATTTTTTGCTCTTGCGCGTGCCTTTATATCTATAATTTCAGCGTCCTCGCCGTTTTTGATAAGGGCGCGTGTCAACTCCTCAACAACTATCTCTGTAGCTGCGCCCATCTGCGCGGGGATCGGGGTATAGCCTGTGCCTATTTCGTATATCTTCATTTTTAAACTCCGTAAATACGCATTAGCTTTTCGTAATAAGTTTTTGGGGATTCAAAAGCGACATTTGCGCAGTTTTCTGTGAAAAACTTCAGTCTTTCTGCATCGCCAAGCAGATATTTCAGCTTTTCTGCAAGGTCATCGGCATTGCCTGCCTCAAACAAAAGTCCGCTTTTCCCCTCGCATAAAAGTTCGGGAATACCACCCATACGCGATGCGACAACAGGAGTGCCGCACATCTGCGACTCAACCACCGAAAACGGGCAATTTTCATACCACTCTGACGGATAAACACTGCAAAGCGCCTTTTGTATAAGCTCTTTCAGCTCGTCCCCCGTCTTAAATCCGACAAACTCGGCGTTTTCAACCTTTGCAATTTCCGCTTCTGCATCACCGTATCCTGCAAATACAAAACGAACATTTGGCATACGCTTTGCCACCTCAAGAAGAGTGAGCGTGCCTTTGTCGCGTGACAAATGCCCGAATTCCAATACATAATCTCCCTTTTCTACCGCCGAAAACTCCTGCTTTTCAATAAAATTGTGCAGTGCAACAGTTTTTTTAGCAAACCGAGGATCTGTATCAAGCTTGTTTTTTAAAAAGTTTGATGGGCATATGATAGTATCAATATAATCATATGCTTTTTTAAACTTCCAGAAGTACGCATCAAGCATTGCAAGCAAACTTTTTGCGCGCGAATTTTTCATACACTTCGTTTTAAAACAGTGCGTATAGTTTCCGCCAAGGCACTTCTCGCAAATACTTACCTCGGTGTCAAAAAGCCCGTGACTGGGACACACAAGCTGGTAATCGTGCGCGGTATAGATTATTTTCACATCGCGCTTGGCTTTTTTGCGGTACTTTTCAACTTCGAGAATTATACTTGGCGTAAGGTGGAATTGTATATTATTAAGATGAACAACATCCGGCTCAAAATCAAGAAGAACCTTGCGTATCTTTCTACGCGCCTCGGCTGAATATATAATACGGAAAGGAGCAGTAAGATTTTTCGCAACACCTGCGCCAAAATCCATATCGGATACATATGCCCCGGCATTGTTAAAAACAATGTTTTTGGGATTGTCAAGCCCAAAATACTGCACCGAATGTCCGTATTTTTCTAAAGTTTCGCCAAGTTTGAATACATAAGTTTCTGCGCCGCCCTTGGGGTACAAAAACTTATTTACAAGTAATATTTTCATATTATTTCCTATATAGCATAAGAGTTTGCTCGGTTACATCGTCCCAATTGTATTTTGAGCAAATGTAATCTGCCGCCATATCTTTGTATGACTTAACGCTATCGGGATCATCGCAAAGCTTTTGCAAAGTTTTCTTTAAATCCGAAACGTCACCGCGCTTAAAAGTAGCGCCGCACTCACCGATAACATCGGCGCACTCTGCAATATCGGATGTAAGACACATATTGCCGTAGCTCATTGCCTCAAGCAAACTTAGCGGCATTCCCTCAAGGTCGGAGGGGAGCACATAGAGATATGCATTTGAATAAAGTTCAAAAAGCGTTCTACCCTCGACAAATCCGGTAAAAATTATGCGCTCATCGCCTTTTGCAAGTTCTTTCAACTGTGCCGCATACTCGCCGCTATCCGAAGCACCGCCTGCAATCACAAGCTTTTTGTCGCTTGCAACACCTTTGAATGCTTCAATTAAATATTTAATACCCTTTTCAGGCACAAGACGCCCGAGATAAAGGATGTAACTGTCTTTTTTCAGTCCGTAAAGTTTTGAGATCTCATCGGCATCCACCGTTTCCGGGCGCGTTACTCCGTTTGGAATAAACACAGTTTCTCTGCCGTAGGTTTCTTTAAAATACTGTTTTACGCCCTCGCTGAGCACGATTATCTCATCGGCAAAACGCACCGCACATTTTTCGCCCGTGCGGATATACCACGATGCAAAGCGTCCCCACTTTGCACGCTGATGGTCAAGGCCGTGTACCGTTGCGATACACCTTTTGCCAAAAAGCTTTGGCAACCAAAGCATTGCACACGGTCCCTCCGCGTGAAAATGCACAACATCATATTTACCAAACGCAGCACATACCGCAGCAGAAAAAGAAGCCGTCATTGCCGCAAGTCCGCGTCGGTCAAGTGTCCATACGTTTTTGATACGCACACCCTTGTGTTCTTTAAGTTTTGCGCCGTCAAAATCGGCGCCGCTGACATGATGTCCGCTCCGATTATAGCAAGTCACGTTGTGACCGAGCGAACTCATACGCGTGGCAAGTGACTCTACCACAATTTCAACTCCGCCTTCGCGTGACGGGATCCGCTTGTGTCCGAGCATTGCAATACGCAATTTTTTATCCTTGTTTTCGGGCATTACTCGCCCTCCATACCGCATACTGCTCCAACAGTTGCAAGCAGAATCTTAAAATCGTTTTTAAGACTACGGTCAGTTATGTATTTCAGATCAAGCGCCAGCCACTCATCAAATGTGAGGTCATTGCGGCGCGGCTGCACCTGCCAATAGCAGGTGATTCCCGGAGTTACAAGCAGCCTTTGCTTTTGATAACCTGTGTACTGCTCCACCTCTCGCGGAAGCGGCGGACGCGGTCCTACAAGGCTCATATCTCCTTTGAGCACGTTCCACAGCTGGGGAAGCTCGTCAATGCTGGTTTTGCGCATAAACTTGCCAAGACGGGTGATTCTCGGATCTTCCTTCATTTTAAATGCAGGCCCGTCCATCTCGTTTTTATCAAGCAGCTCTTCAAGCATCTTGTCCGCACCCGGCACCATTGAACGGAACTTGTAAAACTTAAACACTTTACCGTTTTTACCCACGCGGTCCTGCGCATAAATGGGAGAAGCACCCGGGCTGTCTATTACAATAATCAAAGACATTAAAGCAAGCGGAAGGGCAAGCACAAGCAAGCCAAGCAGCGAGAACACAATGTCAAAAAATCGCTTTAAAACTGTATATAAAGGTTTCTTTGAAACCTTTATCGGCTCCGCAAATTTTTCGGAGGGTATGTCGTATATTCTATCTTTTAATTTCATATTAAAGCATACCCTCCTTAAAAACTATTTTATTACAGGCTCGTAGAAAAGAGCAATTACGGTTTTGAACACCGATTCTTCATCGGGATAAAACTCCATAAACTTTTCTCCACGCACTGTTTCGCCTTCAATATCGTCCATTCTTTCGAACTCATATTCGACGAATTTGTTTGCAAGGTCCTGAAGCTGGGTAACGGAGCGGTCGGAAACTATATAATCCGCCATTTCAAGTGACGCATCAATGAAAAACTCCTCGTCCTCCTCGACCTTTTGCATTGTTTTTTCATAAAGCGCATCAATATACTGATGCTGACGCTTCATGCGCGTATTGTTTGTACTGTCATCAAGACCGCGGCGCGTGCGCACATAGTTGAGCGAATGCTCACCCATGAGTGTGACTTTTTCGCCCTTTACAAGAGTGTCATCAATGCCCGAAAAATCATCAAGCACTTCAACCTCTACGCCGCCGACAAGATCATTGAACACCGCAACGGAGTCCATGGTGAGCGAAATGTAATGATTTATCTTTCCGCCAAGCAAAAGCGCAGAAACAGAATCCGCAGTGTTGCGGCAGCTTACACCCCTGCCGTTGCCGTATGTATGGGCAAGCGCAATTTGACTTGTAAGTGTATCAATCCTATTACCGGCAACGCCCAGAACATTTACATCCGTCATGGTATCGCGATTGATTTGCAAAGCCGTACACTTTTTAGCTTCGTTGTCAAACACAAAAAGCATCAGAAAGTCGGCTTGCTTGTCATTGTTGTACGAATCGGAAACAGAATCGCCTTCAAACTTGTCAAGGCCCATCACAAGGAATGTTTCTATATTGTCCTTGCGCTTATATTCCTTTCCGCCAAACGATAAAGTTTTTTCTTCAAAAGTCAATTCGGGGAATCTGCCACGCTGTTTTTCCCACATTTTCAGTCCGAAAAGTGCTGCAGCAATGAGAACAACAACTAAAAAAGCCAATAAACCGTATTTTAAATAGAGCCTTTTGTTATTCACGTGTGTTTTCATAACACATATTCCCTTTAATTAATTATTTAAGCTTCTTTTGTGTCTTTTTTGGACTTTTTCCAAATAACAAAGAAGATGATCAATGTTGCAAGAACTGCAAGGAGAATCCAGAGCCAGAGAAGGCTGCTTTCCTCTTCGCCGATATCTACAACAATTGCGAAAGGAGAGAATTCATCTTCTTCAAACACAAGGTTGCCTTCTTCGTCAATCTCAACATCTTCAACGATGCGCCATTCGCCCTTGTAGTAGTGAATAAGTGCTACAAAGTTTTTGAGAGAAGTGGGCTTGAGCTCAACTTCAAAGTGACCGTGATTTTCGTGGAGGTCACAGCCTATTGCGCTGATATCGAACATATCGCTTACTGCAAGATCCTTAACGTCGATGCCAAGCTGTTTTGCAACATCTGTAAGGTCTTCATTGAGCAAGCTTAAGTCCAAGGTGTTTACGATGGTTTCATAAGCATCTTCAAGCTTTTCGCGGGTTTCGGTTTTAAGCTCGTCACGGTCTGCATACGCGGTACAAACAATTACCGCAGGGCAACCGTCAAGGTCAGTCTTAAATCCGACAACCGTAGGAGCCTGGTTGTTGGAAGGGCTTGAAACAAAGCCACCGGTTGCAGCTACTGTTGCGCAAGCGCAAACTGCAATGATAAGAGTGAGAACAATAGCAACTAACTTTTTCATTTTGGATATCATCCTTTCAAAAATTAAATAGTTTTAAATATTTTTGACGAGCACGTTTTTTCCGTACCCGTTCATTTGACAAATAAAATCTGCGCCGAACTTTTTTTGAATAATATCAAAAGCTTTTCCGATTTTCGGCGGTCTTGACCGAACTCCGTGGCAATCGGAGCCGATAAAATGAATTCCGCCTTCGCAAAGCATGTCAAGCGCCTTTCGCCTTGTGAGCAAACCGGTAAAGAATCCGGCATTAACCTGCATCAACACGCCGCTTTGGTAAAGCCTTTCCCAAACGGTCGGCTTTTGCAGTGAATAGTACCTTTCAATATGAGCAAGCACAACAGTTATTCCCCTTGTTGAGGCAAGCTCAAGCACTTCCCTTACTGCATATTCGGTCCATTTTGCCATTGGCATTTCAAGCAAAAGCAAATTGCCTCCACCAATTGTCAGCGCCTTTAAATCCTCCATGCGGCTGATGCCGCTGTAGTACTTGACCTCGGCGCCGAGCAGTATTTTCGGAGCAGAGCCGTCAATCGCTGACATAAGGGAATCAAACGATGCCGCGCGGCGGGACAGAAACCTCTCAACCTTTTCATGGTTTGCATAAAAATGCGGCGTTGCTATCACGGTGTCCGCACCCTGCTCACCAAGCATTTTTACAAGAGATACGCTCTCTGCCACATCGCGGCTGCCATCATCCATCGCAGGAAGAATGTGGCTGTGCCAATCTATCACTTGTCTTCTTCTTTCTTGGGGTCGCTCTGATAATAACGGTAATACTTGTAGTACTTGTACTTCTTGTATTTTCCGTAAGAGCCGCCGCCGATTTGCGATTCGTTCATAACGCAGCCGAGGATGTTGACATTGGAGAGGCGGAGCTGCCTGAAACAGCGTTCAAGTTCCTTTTTCTCTGTGTACTCCTCGCGTATTACAACAATCATTCCGGTGATAAGACTTGATATTGACAACGCATCAGATACGATATTTACAGGGGGAAGGTCAATAACGATATAGTCAAACGCCTCGCGGAGTTCGGCGAGCACCGCCTCCATTCTCTTTGAACCGAGAAGCTCCGAGGGGTTGGGCGGGATATTGCCCGACGGAAGAATAAACCAATTCTTCAAAAGCTCGGACTGAAAACTTGCAAAGTTTGCGCCCTTGCCCATCAAAAAGTCCGTAAGTCCGGGCGTGCTTGCGATCTGCATCTTTTTTGCAATCGAGGGAATTCTGAGGTCGCCGTCGATAAGCAACACACGGCTGCCCTTTTCGGCAAGAACGTAAGAAAGGTTAACCGCTGTTGTACTTTTGCCTTCGCCGCGCATTGAACTTGTAACACCGATTATGGGGCACTTTTCTCCAACCGGCAGGGTGAAGTCAAGATTTGTTCGGAGCAGTTTGTATTGCTCCACTGCAGTAAACTCAAGATTTTTATGCAATGTACCTTGGTTTTCGCTCAGCGAAAACGGACTGTGTTTGCGTCTTTTTTCCGAAGCCATATTTTTTCACCCGCCTTTCGTTAATTCTTAGCCGAACGGCCGCTTTGATAATATGCGTACTGCTTTGTACTTGTTGTCAGAAGGTTTGGTACCTTTGCCAGAATCGGGTAATCATAATTCTGGAGCACATAGTCCTCGTCATGGATCGTATCGTCCATAACAGCCGCAATAACAAGGATGATAGCCGCAAGCAATATACCTAAAATCATACCGACTGCAGTATAGTTGGTTATACTCGGTGCAACCTTTTCAAGAATCGGTATTGCCGAATCGACAACCTCCATCGAAGCGCCGTCGATAATTTCGGAAATTCTTATCGGAAGAACCTCTGCAATGCAGTTTGCGATTTTTGCCGCTTCGTATGGGTCTCCCGCTTTAACCGTAACTCTCATGATCTCGGTTTCATTTGAGGGAGCCGCACTGATCATCTTTGACAACTGTTTGTATGTATACGAAATACCCGCCCTCTCAATTACTCTTTCAAGAGTGGTTCTGTTATTCAAAATCTCGCCATAGGTCTTAACAAGGCTCTGTGCCGCAGTAATCTCCGAAGAACTGATACTGAAGCTTGTGTTGCCAAGTGAAAACGAACTGTTGTTAACATACAGCATAATCGACGATGAATAGGTGGGGGCAATTGCAAAAGCCGCAATCGAAAAGCCGATAGCCGCCGCCAAAAGTCCGACTAAAGCAATAAGCCACGCGCGCCGCCACAAGGATTTCAAAATATGCAGCATGTCAATCGAATAGTATTCGCCCTGATTTCTTTCTTGCTTTTCCATATCCGTTCGCTCCTTAAAACAGCATATTATATCTATTATAATATAAATATCTAATCTATTGTAACACTTTAACATACATATTGCAATGCCATTTACAAAATTTGTTACTTTTTCATACAATTCTTTGCTGCCTTAAAAAGCAAACAACCTTGCCGATTTTTCGGCAAGGTTGTTTTTGCGATATTAAGTGCGCTTTTGGGGCAATGCAAAATATCCGACAACAAAGGGGATCGACCAGCTTATCGGATACAGATATCTCGGGTGATTAAACACTCCGGGGCCTGCAATAACAGTGAGCAATTGCACAGTCAGCGCAAGCATGATGGCAAGCGATGTCCAATCCTTCTTTGCGAAGCTCCTGAAAAGCAAATAAATGAAAATCCAAACGTAAAAGACCGGATTTATTACACAAGTAACTATAGGAATAAGCGAAATAGCCATGGAGAACACAAGCAACGCATACTTCAGAAGGTCTAAAATAGCGATGCCGCTGTTTTCGCCAAGAATGGCATATGCTCTGATATTGGGTTCATCCGGATAGAATGCAAAATAATTGGAGTGTATCGTTGCCTCAAAATATGTCTGAGGATGCTTCTTTAACTGTTCAAACCAAACTTTGAAATAGTCGCCGAGCGCTGATTCGTCTTTTTTATACGTAGCTTTTACCGGGTCGGAAACTATGGGATTATACAACTCAGCAAGTCTTTCATAATCAAGCACTTTATTGATGATCTCCGCTTCCTCTTCGGTAACATCCTCGGGGTGCTCTTTGACATATCTTGCGGTCTGCTGGAACGGAATTGACAAAACCTCTGCCACGCTGCCCTTGGTAAGTCCGATAACGTCATACTGAAGAAAGTTAAAGCCCATATAGACAGCAATCGGGAGTACAAGCAATGCTGCAAAAGCCGTTTTGCTCTTGAAAGTTTCGCCCTTTCTGAACAAAAGCCATACCAAAAGGAATGCAAGCGACGCGCCAACTACATAAATACCGTTGTTGCGGGTAAGAATAACAAAAATTGCAAGAATGCTCAATGCAACGATGTTTTTGTTGATTTTCAGGTTGTTTTTTGTGTTGTACAATACTGTGATAATCTGGAAAATATACAAAACAACCAGTGTAGAATACAGCGCATCCTTTACAATAGTTGTCGAATAGCTCGCAACCGCAGGTGAAAACGCAAACAGCAACAGCACGATAAAGCTGAACAGATGATTGTTATGCATATCATCAGCTTTTGAGATGCAGTATGCAAACGAGCCTGCCATAAAAGCATACTGTAAAATTATGTACACGGTAAGGCCGATATACATATTTCCGCAAAGTACGCCGAGTTTTGCAAAGCTACCGTAAATAAGCGTTACAAAATAGGGATGATGCGTGGTGATTTCGTTCTTTAAAAACTGATTTATCTGCGTCATGCCGTCATTGGAAATAACAACGGGCATTTTGATAATAAAATAGGGCAACCAGCATATAACCAAAAACAAAAACGCTTTAAATATTTTATTTTTGGAGAATATACGTGTGGGCAACGCGCCGTTTGCGCCCTTTTCAAGTGCTTTTGTGCCGTAATGCTTAATAAGTTCAAAGGTGTAGCGAATAATGAAATAATAGCCCACCGTTTTGCAAACCGCGCTCAGAATCATCAGCAAATTGCCGGCAGTTCCGTTCAAAAAGCCGAAAAGCGATGCAAAATCCTCAAACAAATCGACCGCCAGAGTAGTGTTTCTGAATGGGTTGCCGAAAATGCCGAAGAATGAACCGTAATACTTAAAGCTATCGCCAACCACGAAGAAAAACGCAAACAAAGAGTACGAAAGCTTTGCATAAAAAGGCACCTTTGTAATTACGGCATCGGTCTTATAAAAAATTGCAAAAATAACAACAAAAATGATTGAAGCTATCATCGGGATCTGCAATTCCGGCAGCATGAATTTTTCATAAACCGCATAGGTTGCAAACAGCGACGAAAGAATGACGCCAAAGTATTTTTTAAAAAACGACTTCATTTTTAGTTTGCTCCTTTTTTCTCAAAAATAAGTTTTCTGCTGACAAAATTATATATCATTACGATTACCGTAGTAATGATCTTTGACAAGGTATAGTGAAGCGCAAACGTCTCGACAAAAAGCAGCATAAGAAGCTCGTTAAACACAAGCCCTATCACGCTCATAATGCAAAACACAATAAACTCCGTCTGCTTTTTTATGGCTTTTCTCTGCACAAAAACAAAAGCCATGCTCAAAAGATAGTTCACTATCGTAGAAACAGTAAACGAGATCGCACCGGAGATAATATACCATACATGAAAACAGTCGGTGAGAAGAACCATCAGCCCGAAATCTATGAAAAAGCAGATTACGCCAACGATTCCAAAAGAAAACAACTGGCGGAAAAGATCAATGATTTTCTTCATTTTCCAACGCTCTGACGGTGTTTTCCGCCTGTATCAGCTGCAGTTCAAAGTCCTGTCTGTTCTTCAGTTTGATGCTTTCGAGGATCATACCCGCGCAAAGGGACAAAAGCGCTGCCACTTCTACAAATCCGCAAACGATCAGCGTTGGGAAGTTTGGCACAAGGCCGGAGCGCAGATACTGAACCAGAATCGGTACAAAGAAACCGACGGCAAGCAGCGAAAGTATTGCAAAAATCGTACCGAAAAATGCAAGCGGCTTGTAGTCGCGGAAGAGTCTGAAAATTGTCTTTATCACCTTGAATCCGTCAACATATGTATTCAATTTGGATTCGCTGCCGTCCACTCTGTCGCGGTATTGAATAACCACGTTTTCAACATACATATTTTTGTCTATTGCAAAAATACTCATTTCGGTTTCAATTTCAAATCCCTTTGAAATCACGGGGAATGTCTTGACAAAATGATAGCTGAACGCTCTGTAGCCTGTCATAATATCCCTGATATCGCTCTTGAAAAGAAGGTTTATAGTTTTCTTTACAAATGAGTTTCCAAAATTGTGAAAGGGGCGCTTGTTTTCTGTAAAATATGTGGATGTAAGTCTGTCACCGACAACCATATCCACCTTTTTATCAAGCACAAGTGATGCCATTTCGGGCGCATACTCTGCAGGATATGTGTCGTCGCCGTCCGCCATGATATAACAATGTGCATTGATCTCACGAAACATTCTGCGCACAACGTTTCCCTTTCCCTGGCGGTATTCGTGGCGCACAACAGCCCCGGCTTTTTGTGCAATTTCAGCGGTTCCGTCAGTCGAATTGTTATCGTACACATAGATTACCGCTTCAGGAAGAACCTCTTTAAAGTCTTTTACAACTTTTTCGATAGTTTTCGCTTCATTGTAGCAAGGAATGAGAACTGCTATCTTATCCATATTACCTCTCCTTATTTTTGCACCGAATATTACATATAATTATATCACGGATAGGCGGTGAAAGTCAACAAAAACCATCTTCGGCTGAATTTTGCCATGCCGCTCTAAGAAAAAGCAGGCCATATGACCTGCTCTTTTTATGCTCATTTCTGTTGCAAAAACAGTTTTACAAGCTCCGCCATTGCCTCAACTGATAAAAAATTGTTTTGATTGTCGCTTGCATAAATACGTTCGCCCGAAGCATATACAATGCTGATATTTGCGCCGTACATATCGGGAAGTCCGCTGACACGGTATTCCATGCCGTTATGCTTTGCAATGTCATATGTGCTGACAACGTTTTGCACGCTTCTCAAAAAGCGATGGCTTTGGCGAAAGTCAAATTGTTCACCGCTTCCGTCGCGAGTCCGCAGCTCATATGCTCCGCGGACTGCTCCGTCTTTAAGTCTTGCAAAAAGCGTGTATACGCCGTGTTCTATCGGGATGTCATCAACAATTGTCACCGTGGAAAACTCACATTTGAAGCTTATTATCTGCTCGGAAACAATCTTTTTCGGTGCATCATACCAAATCCGTTTTCTTACACCGCCGTCCTCGGTGTCGGCGCGTCTTTTTCTGAAAAGCGACTTTAACAACCTTATCATATAGACTCTCTTTCTTCGCCGGAACCAAGCAGCGTGACAGAAGCAAGAATTGATTGCACATCCGCATCCGTCATTTCTATCTTGCCAATCGGAGTTTCAAGATTGGCAGATACCTGAAACTGCCGCTTGCCCTCTCCTGTAAAGATCATTGCCACGCGAAAGCCCATGCTCTCGCACTCAAACCCCTGCCAGGTGTAGTTGCCAAGCGTGATCGGCGGAATATCGGTGATGTCATAGTATCCTGACCGCGAAGGCGGGATCATGTATGCTTCGCCGGAAAAATTGAGTTGCATATACGGTTTTGAGAGAATATCGCTATCCTTTTCTCCGCCCTTGCATATATGTATTACTCTTTCATTCACCTTGAAAGCTTTCCACCCCTGCGGAACTGTAATACAGAAGCTATCCGTTTTAAAAATACTCATTATAAACTACTCCCACTTGACAGTTCTGCGAAAAATAGCGGCAATGCGATTAAACACCTCGTTAAAGCGGTCGGGGCATATGTCAATGCCATATACGCTGACGGTACTTCCACCCGAAAAACGCAGATAAATTTCGTATCTTTCGCCTGTATCGGTTACGTTTTTCATGATGATTGTCTCGTTAAATCCGTCCCACCCCACCGTGCCGCAATCAACAAGCGCCTCTTCTATATCGCGCAGTACCTGTATGTCATTTGTGGATTTGATAGCGCATTTTTCGTTTTTGCTAAGTATTTCCTTTGCATTAAAGCGGTACTCCTTTTCTAGCGGATGACAGTTTGTCATCTTTAAAAATATGTCCTCACCCTCGACAGACATGACATAGCAAAGTCCGCTTCTCATGCCCTGTCTTGTCATGTGAAGGCCGGTGAGAGTTTCCCCCGCAGGCAGCGGCACCGGAGAGGGGAAAAAGGTGTTTATATGCGCCTTTTTACCGCATTCAAACAGCGAAAGCAATATTGAAAATATGCTCATCAATATCGCCTCACGCCTCATGCCCAATCATCCTTTGCCACAGGCAAACGGATGTCGGAAAGGCACTGAATATCGTTTAAAAACCACTGTCCTGTTGACGGTTTCTTGCGGAATTTTAAAGAACTCGGATTGTCGGAGCCGCCGCTCTTTACCCACAAAGTCGCCCAGTTTTCGTTGTCAAACGAGTATGGATTTTCTATTATCTCAACGGTGTACGGTGTAGTGGGGGTATAGTTATTCTCCGGTGTTGCCCCCTTGAAAAAGGCATACATCTTGTAGCCCTTGTCGCGCAGACGCTCGCCGATGAACTGCTTTTCATAGGGGCTTACGCTTTCGGGGCCCTTGAGAAAATCAAGCATTGCAAGGGTTGCGTCTATATCCTTTTCATAGTGGCAAAGCACCGCAATTGTCAGTGCTGCGGTCTTGAATGCGCTGTCAAGCGAGCCCTCCTCAAGTGCCTGAATCTCCGCTACGCTTGTGGGCAGAGCAGAAAAAGTAAAGCTCTCGGTGTGATTTCTGCCCTTGCCGATATTGGAAACCGCTTCATTTACGACTTTAGCCGCTTCTTTTTTAAGAGATGCGCCTATTGCTCTTTTTATGGAATCGAAAATGCTCATATTTTACTCTCCTTTCACAAAGCGAAAGCTCATAAAGTTGAAAAATCCGTCATCGTCAGTTGCCTTTACCCATGGATCGGCAGCTTCGCCAAACACTTCACCGTGAATGCCGGAGTCAAACCAGAGTGTGCCGTCGCGCTCCTCCCATTTTTTCGGGGAGTCGCACATCATGCCGTCATACAGAGTTATCTCGCCTGCGGCAACCGCCTCATCGACCTCTTCCTTACTTACGCCCTCGGGAATCGGCATCAGCATGTAGAGAGTTCCGTCAGAAAGCACGCGGAGCTCCATGCCAACCGTCTTTTTGCGCTCGGCAAGTTCATCTGCTACCTCCTCTGCATCATTTTCATCAATATAAGGCATGGGAGATGCAATGTATTCTTCAGCATTCATATAGCGAAGCTCGCCGTCCTCGGTCATCTCACCGATGGAATGAAACACCCATTTGCCAATGTAATTCATATTTACCTCCTACCAGATAAGCACAAGAATATCATCTTTAGGCGCGTGACCTGTTTCGAGATTTACGTTTGCATCATCGCTGAGCGTTACACTGCCCTCAAGACTCTTGACCTCGTTGCCGTTTGCATCTGTTATAAGGCAATAGCACTTAAAGCTGCCGTCAAAATGCTTTCTGTCAACGCCTACGGTAAGAGTGTTTGTGGTCTCGCCCTCTGCCCACTCATGGTCCTTGGATACGGGATAGAAGAAGCCCATACCGTCCACAAAATAATACCACTTATAGGAAAGCGGCTTGTATCTGCCGTCCGCCTCCACGCTGAACTTGATGTAGGTGTCAGGCTTTGCCGCCACAACACCGGGTTGCTTTGATACAAAAGGCTTTTCGGGAGAAATTGTCGCCGCCGCTGTTATAGCCTTGTTGCCCTCAGCATCGGTAACGACGCAATGGTAATATACGTGGTTTGTAAGCTCAGCCTTTTCCACCTGAATTGTAAGTGTATCGGTATTACAGCCGCTTGCCCATGTGTCAGTGGGCAAAATATCCTTAAAGGTCTTTGCGCCGTCATAGATATAGCGCCACTGATAGGTAAGAGCGCTGTCGTTTGCACCGTATGCTTTTACCTTAAACTCAACTTTATCGCCGTAGTTTGCATAAACGCTCTCGGGATGGTTTGCAATAACAAGGCTATGAACTGTGGGAACATATGCCTTGGAATACGCAACATTGCCTGCCGCATCGG
Organism: Oscillospiraceae bacterium; assembly: GCA_015064965.1. GTDB lineage: Bacteria > Bacillota > Clostridia > Oscillospirales > CAG-272 > UMGS902. Next base: position 27,573 of record SVRG01000004.1, on the reverse strand, counting down.
TTACCATACAGCGGAATGACATACCGAATGCAAACTGCGCTTCGGTAAGCTTTATATTAAGCGTATCTTTGTCAACTCCGTTTGCCCACTCTTCTGATTTTGCAATAGCGGCAATATTATAAGCTTGCTTGCCGTCTTTAAGCGCCTGCCAAACATATGTATAGGGCTCCATGCCGCCCATAGCATATACAGTCATTTTTGTAAAGTCACCGATATTTCCTCTTGGGGTATAACTTACACCTACACTTAAAGACTCTTTGATAGCAATATTCTTTTTGTCGCCGATAAGATTTTGCGTGTCGTAATCAAGAACTGCGGCACGGGTATTGATAGTGCCGATTTCCTTAAACAAAAGTCCCACTCTGTCCCCTGCGGTTGCCACGTCAAGCTGCTTTTGGAACATTTCAATTGCTTCAACCTTGCCGCTGCCGTATGTGTATTTATCGTCAAAAGAAAATACAAGATGTTCGCCGGCGGTTATCTTGCCGGTCTTAACCGTGCCGACAACTATAGTTCCGAGCGAATTTTTTACAATGTCCTCAAGCTCCATTGTAAAGGGTGCTTCAGGCATTTTAACGGTGTTTGTATTTACGCTTTCGCCGTTTTCATCGGTAACCCTGCAGAAAAACTTCTTTTCAAGATATGGGCTATCCAAATCAAACTTAAGCGTAATAACGTCACCGCTCAGTATTGCATATCCGTCATTTTTGAAAGTATCGGTCCGGTCCTTGTAGCCTGTATAATAGAGCCACTCAAATTTGTATGGCTGCTTGCCGCCCTTGGCAAATACCGAATATGTTACATAATCGCCCTCTTTTGCCGATGCAATATACTCAGGTTGTTCGGTAATTGTAAGCTTTGAATAAGTCTCTGCCGGCTGCTCATCTGCGGGTTCCCCGACATCAAAATATGCCGGAATATCGGTATATCCGGAATCAATCTTTTCACCCTTTGCATCTGTAACCGCAAGCTTTATCTGCTTTGCGAGATACGGATTGTCCTTGGTGAAAAGGAAAACTGCGCTTACACCGCCCGCGCCGTCATCGGTAAAGGTTACAAAGCTGTCATTTGCAAGCTTTGTGCCTTTTTCACCGTCGCTGTAGTACCATGTATATGTATAAGGAGCTTCTCCACCCGAAACAGACGCAAGGAATATATATTTTCCGAATTCCAGATATGAAGTGGCGCCCTTAAATTCAAGCGGCGCGGTTTGTGCGGGCTTTTCGCCGAGAGTGAACTCAATTCTTGCGCTCTTGTTCATCATTCTTGTGAGAACTGCCGCAACTTCACTTCTCTTGATGTTTGCTTCGGGATTGCAGTTGCGCGCTGCATCAACGCCGCCAACGATACCTGCGCGGTAAAGCTTGTAGATAGCGGGGTCTTTTTTCACGTCCGGAATTGCATCCTCGGCAACGTAGTTTATCTCCTCAAGTGCCTCTGCAGGTAGTGAATATGCAAAAATGCGCATATATCCCTGTCTTGTTGCAGGAGCGTTCAAATCGTAGCCGTGGTCTTCCTTGAGAATTCCGTTTTCAATGCAATAATCGAGATACGGCTTATACCAGGGGTTACCAACGGTTAAAGTTACCTTGCCCTCGGTATATTTCTGGTACATACAAGCCGCAAGCTTGATTGCCTCAACGTATGTAATATTGAGGTCTGGCGCAAAGGTCATTTTGGTTTTGCCGTTGATAAGTCCGTCATAGTATGCGCGGATCACGTCATTATAAAACCATGCGCTCTCGCTTACGTCGATAAAGGGATTTGCAAATTTATCATAGCCGCAAACTGTGCATTTATCGTCTTTAAAGGTGTGGTCCTTTACATTGAAGCGCTCAAAGCAGACCTGACATTCTTCAAAGTGATAGTCCGCGTCTGCGCCGTTCATCAGCTTGTGAGAGTGCTCTCCCTCGCCGCGAACATCTTCAGCCATTGCGCCCTCATAGCCGCAAACTGTGCATTTGCCGTCTTTGATTACATGGTTGCCCACATTCTGAACTGTGTAGCACTTCTGGCATTCCTCATAGTGGCTTACCATATTTCTCATTGCCAAAAATTCATGCTGACAAGGCGTATCGTCTGCAAAAACAGTCACTGCAAGCATAACTGCCGCAAGTAATATCGAAATTAATCTTTTCATAGTCGCTCCTTATTTCTCGTAAAACATATAGAGGAAATACGCAATTCCCGCTCTCGGACAAGGCTCATCGGGAGAAACAACAAATTTTGTTCCGTTGAGGAGTCCCTCTTTCTTTGCCCAATCCCTTGCTTCCTCGTACCAGCCGTTAGTGCCGATCTTCATTGCGCGGAAAAGCATTGTCATAATGTGCGCACTTGAGCAGGTCTGGTGAGGCGTAAAGGTTGTTGCGGATGTGCCCACGATAATTCCCTGTTCAACGCCCCAGCACACTGCTTTGTAAAAATAGTCGCTCTCTTTTACGTCGGTAAAGGCTTTTACATCCACAAACGGTGAAGAATACTTGGGTTCGGGTTTGCCTGCCGCACGCCAAAGGAATGTTATTCCCTGCGCTCTTGTACATGTTTCATTTGGCGAGAAGGTAGTCGCCGTTGTACCTACGGTAAGGCCTGTATCCTTTGCCCACATCACCGCATCAAAGAAGTAATCGCTTGCCTTAACGTCGGTAAACGGGTTATTGTTGCTCTTGTTGTAGCCACAGCTCTTGCAACGTCCGTTTGCATCAAACACATGGTTGCCTGCATCCTTTGCATCTCCGCAAACAAGACACTCATAGTGGTGGCTGCTTTCGTTACGCATCAGGATGTAATCATGAGCGTGGCCAAGCTTTTGGAATGTGTACTCAATGCTTGCAAAATCAGCACCAAGATACTCTGCAACTGCTACAGAACCGTTGACGGTGGCAGTGAGATTTTCGGTAAAGGAATAGTTTTCTTTACTTCTGAAGCAAACGGTAAGCTTATAAACGCCGCCCTCTTCAAATACGCTGACTTTCTTGCCTGTTTCAACATTTATCCAGCTTATACCGTCCGTATACTTTCCTGAGCGGTCACCGAGATTATCACTGTAGAAACGCTTGGTATCAAATTTGGTATAATCAGCCTTTGCACCGATTTCGGGAGCGGTAACACTGAGAGAGATGAGCGAAATATACTCTCCGTCCTCGCCTAAAGAGTAAGAGCATATATCGCAAACAAGGTCACGGTCAGCATCCGTATGCGGCTCAACTTTAAATTCGTTACATCCGCTTACCGTACAGTAGCTTCTGTGATTTACTCCGTCCTGTGCTTTCCAAACGGAGAATGCATGCTCTGTGCCCTTTTGCGTGTAGCCGTATTTTACATAAATTCCGCACACTGCACACTTTATATCGCCTGTATAGCCGTCATGCTGGCAGTTTGCCTCTTTATAGTTAAGTGTCTGAAGTTTGGTATGTGTAGGTGCTATGAGTTTGCCCTCTTTTACAAGGTCGCCGCATGAGCAGTAGGTGTCGCCTGTGTAACCAAAGTCAAAACAGGTAGCCGATTTTGCATTTTTAACGGTTATCTTGCCCGTATGCTGTCTCGGTGTGGTATCACCCATAACCACCATGCCACAATGCGAGCATTTGTATGAGCCTTCGTATCCGCGCTGTTCGCATGTTGCTTTTACTACAGTGCTCTTAATAAGTGTGAGAGTGCCTGTATGCTCTTTGCCGCCCTCGATAGTTTCACCGTATTTTACAACATAACCGCAATCGCAGCAGCAAAGGTCACCGGTGTAGCCGTCCTTTACGCAGACAGGCTTGTATGCGCCGAAGATTCTTGTGCCGCTTTGATGCTTACACTCGGCTTTATCAATTGCAGGGATAAATGTGAAGATACCGCCGCCTGTGTATTCCTTAAAGCTCTTGATAATAAAAGTCCACTTTGGCTCGCCCTCAAGCTTTACCGAGGTTGCGTAGCCCGTTACATCAAGGTCACTCACGCCGTTTCCGCTATAGTATACGCGGAAAGCAAGGCATCTCGGATTGTTGATCTTGATGTAATCGTTTTTATCGTTGACAGTGGGGGCAAAGGTGATCTCAATACTGTCGCCCATAACATAAATATCGCTTGATGCGTGACCGTACTGTACATATACAAGGTCATTTGACTTTGTCCAATCAGTTGCAATGTTCTCCTCTTTTACGCTGTCAAATCGCATCGGCTTCTCTGTTGTGGTATAGGAGCAAAGACTGCATTCCTTGTACGGCGCGCCAATGCCGTTTGATGCGGTATGAGGTGTTCCCTGATTACCCCATGCAAGCCATGTGTGGCTCTCCAAGGTAGTCTTGGTACAGCCGTCATAGAGGCACTTAAGACGGTGCTGTGTGCCGTTTTTATAGGTGTAATCCACCACGCACTCGCCTGTTTCTTTATCGAAGAAATAGTGGTCGTGATTCTTTATATGTGTAGTAAATCCGCAGTCACGGCAGGTGAACTTTGTCCATACGCTGCCGTCAACGCTATCCGTAACCTCGCCCTCTGCCTTGCCGAAGTTGTGGGGCAATTCCTTTACCGCCTCGCAGCCGTCACCAAGACAGATTATTTCATGTACTTTGCTTTCATACACACCGATGTTGTTATTCTTATTAGGCTGATGGATAATGCCAATCAGCGCGCCCTTATAGTAGGTACACTCTTTATAAATGTGCTTGGAAAAAATAGACGCTTCGGCAGAATATACGGTATTTCCGTCCTCATCCTTAATCTCGCAACGGTAAGAGTTCTCACCATAGCAAACCGTCGTCGGAACAGAAATCGTCAGTTTTTCGGTCTTTGCACCGTGAACGGTGTTGAACTTTTTGCCATTGTTCCACGAGGATGTATTGTCCTCAAGTGCCGTCCACTTTCCGTTTCCGTATCTTTCGTACCACTGGTAGCTGAGTTTGCTTGTTCCTTTGGCAAAAACGGAAAACGAAACCTTGTTGTCCTCGATGTTATAGGGGTCGCCGGCATCTGCTTCATTATCGCTTACGCTTACAACTCTGCTCTGCGGTTGAGAAAGAACAAGTATCTTTGTGTTGGTGTTGTAGCCGCAAACTGTACAGATATCGTACTTGTTAAGCGTGTGCTTTGCCTTTGCAGTGAGGTGTGCCGCACTGTCGCAGTAGCGGCAGCTCACATAGTGATAGGTCTCGTCAAATGACCATGTGTTCTGCGGCTTTGCACTGTGTTCGCCGCCATTTGAATGCTCAGTGAGAACATGCATATCAAAGTCAGGGTCGCTCACGCAGGTGTCACCGCAATCGCAGCCTTCATCCTCGGCATACATACGGCAGCAGTCCTCGCAGCGAAGCTCGCCGTTACCATAGCATATCTCGCATACGTCTACATCATGGAAACACGCGCCGCAGTCAAGGCAGAAATGCTCGTCATATTCATCGTCCATTACGCAAAGCCCCTCGCTGCAATCGGAGTTTCCTTCGCAACAGTCAAGGCATACCTCGCAGATATCGCATTGCTCTATTGCGCAAAACGGAGTTCCGCAGTCAAGGCAGATATGGTCATACCAATCGGAGCCTTCCACGCAGTATTCGCCGCACTCACAGCCCTCACTCTGTGCTTCTGCCTCACAGCATTCCTCGCAGGCATTACATTCATCACAGAGTTCAAGACCGTCATCGAAAACGCATCGCTCGCATTTTTCGCAAGGCAGGCAGCATTCCTTGCAGTGCTCGGCGCCATCTTCCTCGCATGCGCCGTATGCGTTATAGCAGTAGCCGCACTCGGGGCAATGCACACCGCCTTCAAACTCCTGACAGCTCTCGCAACGGCCGCAATCATCACATAATGCGCCGGCGCAGCTCTCACAGAACCAGCATATGCTGCATAGCGCATCCTGGTCGCCGGCATAGCACTCCTCACAGCCCATGCAATGGTATGCCTCGCCGACGTAGCAATCGTCGCAAAGATGGCATTCGGTGCAGAATTTGGAACGTGTGTTAAAGCAAGCACCGCATTCCCAGCAGTGCGTTGCTGCCCAGCAATCCGCGGGCTCTGCCTCAATGCTGCAAAGACCGCATTCGCAAAGCCAATCGCCAAAGCGATATGCACCGCAGTACATACAGTTGTCGCCGTCTTCTGCAACCACCGTAAAGGCAAGCAAAAAGACAAGCAGGCACATAATCAAAACTCTGCCAAGTTTTTTCATTTTGGATACCTCCGTTGACTTAACTATATATTTATGTTAATATATAATTATAATTATTAGGGGCGGTCTCTGTTTCGTTGGCGCGCCACAGAGACATTTACATGAATTTGTAAATGGGGTACCCCTTTTTACAAGGCAAGGTTATATACCATCCTTCTATACCCTTTAATTTAATATTAAATTACAAAATAGCCCAAAGTCGCCACACAAAGGCAAAATAAAAGTGTGGGATGCCGCCGTTTTTAGCGCAAAAAGTGTGGGAAACGGTGTGGTTTTTGGGTTTTACAGGTAAATTGTTTCAAGGAGAGCGATTTATGAAGAAGATTTTCGGTAGTGCCGCGTTACTTCCTCTTTGCTTTTTTGCAGGATGCTCCGCCGTCGGCGGCAAAGCAATGGATATGTCAGCGGTTTATGTTGTCACAACGCTTCTTTCCATTTTGATGCTGGTTGGATACCTTACACTTATTCGCAAAAAAGAGTTTTGGCTGATGGTGCTTTTTACGTCTGCAGTGATAGTCAACATCGGCTATCTTTCGCTTGCCAAGGCAACTACGCTTGACGGCGCGCTTATGGCAAACAGAGTTTCCTACCTCGGCTCGGTCTTTTTACCCTTGGCAATGCTATTGACTATCGTAAAAGTATGTCGCTTGCGATATATCAAGTGGCTGCCATATCTGCTCGTTTGCATCAGCCTGTTTGTGTTCTTTGTTGCGGCAAGTCCCGGATACTCGGATATCTATTATAAGGAAGTTTATTTGCAAAATGTAAACGGTGTCTCCGTACTTGAAAAAGTGTACGGCCCGTGGCATGTGATCTATCTCGTCTTTCTGCTTGCATATTTTGCCGCAATGGTTGCCGCCATTTTACACGCGGCAATAAAAAAGAGTGTTCCGTCACATATACAGGCGGTTTTTCTCGCAGCCGCCGTATTTGCAAACCTCGGTGTCTGGCTGCTTGAGCAGCTTGTCAGAATTGATTTTGAATTCCTCTCTGTATCATATATCATCAGCGAGATTTTTTTGCTTGGGCTGTATCTGATAATTCAGGACGGCGAAAAGTTGTTTGCCACACCCATGCCCGAACCGCAAGCACCCGAAATCAAGCCCACAAAAGAGCTTATCGAGCAACAGAAGTTGTTTGTACAAGGGCTGAAAACGCTGACCCCAACCGAAAAAGCAATATATGATCTCTATCTTGAAGGCAAATCCACCAAGGAAATTCTGGCTACGCTGAATATAAAGGAAAATACGCTCAAATTCCATAATAAAAATCTCTACAGCAAGCTCGGCGTGTCCTCACGCAAAGCGCTCATAGAGATTGCAAAATGGTTGTAACGCAATTCTTCAAGTATCATCTTTCTGCCCTTCTCTTCCTTGTTATATTAAAACGACCGTATCACCGAAATTGTATCCGGTAATACGGTCGTTTGTTTATTCTGTGTTTTTTAAACGGTGCGCAGTTTAATATTCCAAATCCTCTTTCATTGCTTTGTGTAATCCTTTACGGAATTCTTCAACCTCTGTCATGCAACCTTCGCCGTTTTTTGCGGCATAGTATGCGGTGTTTGACAGAGATACTACATACATATCCTTTTCAAAGTCGGCAAAGCACTCTGTGCCGGAAAAGCCGGTGTGACCGACTGTTCCGTTTGAATAAAGTCCGCTGCCTTGCTCATAGCGCTCATCTACATATACGTATCCAAGTGCTCTTCCAAAGGCGTATGGACAAAGGTCTTTGATACTTTCGGAAAAGGTTTCTTCACTTATCAACCCTACATGGCGGTTCAATAGTGAGCGACCGAAAAGCGTCATGTCGTCGATACATGAGAAGATGCCTGCATTACCACTGACACCGTACAAGCGGTGATTGTTGTCATCCGAACATTTATTTGCACCATCGTACGCCTTGCGTGTACATCTTATAATGTTTTCGTCCTCACTTGGATTAAAGGAAGTATTTTTCATTCGGAGAGGTCGTGCTATGCGGTCATCAAAAAGTCGGTCAAGCGGTTTGTTATACACCTTTTCAAGAATAAATCCGAGTAGGATAAAACCGCTGCACGAATAGAGATAACCCGTACCCGGTTCAAAATGAAACGGTGTAGAAAGTTGAAAACGTATCGCCTCTTCACGCCTGTCAGGACCAAAGAAATCGGGGAAAACAACTTTTCCCATTCCGCTTTGATGGGACAAAAGCATCCATAGCGGAATATCCTTTTTGTCGCTTGGAGCATACGGAAAAAACTTTCCGAGAGTGTCATGCGGAGAGATGAGTTTTTCATCCATCGCCATATGAAAAAGAGGGGCAGTAACAAGAACCTTGGACACCGACATCATGTCGCAGAGCGTTTTGCCGTTTAAAATATCGCCACGGCTTGAATGGAAGAAGCGGTATGCTTCTCCCTCACTGTCGCCGATAGCAATTGCGACGTCGCCTGCACGTTCTGCCGCTACAAAGTCCTTTATATACTTTTCGGTTCTTATCATTTTGCGGTTGTGGAGTCTAATGTTCATTTTATTCCTCTGCTAATGTTTTAAGCAATCTCAATACGTCAATAAGCGAGCCATCTTCATCGTTAACTACCTTTTTGAGCATCGCCAATACATCTGCCATATTAAATATGCCGTCACCGTTAACATCGCCTTCAACGTAACCCATACCTGCAATTACATCACGCATATAATCTGCTTCGGAACGGTAATATGCATCGGAATCGGTAATATAACCCATATCATAGATGTTATTGTCACTATAGAGGTAGTCGTCAGGATTTGAAGGTTGAGGATAACTGTCGGGCTCAAGCAAGAATGCTATAAGATAAACGTCCGCAGTATCGGTGAGGACTGCGTATGCGCCGTTTTCAAGCACAACCTCTTCGCTTTCTCCGAGTGAAACCGTATCGCCGAGAGAATACTTGCGGAGTGTCAATTTTGAACCGTTTGCCATTTTTTCATATTCAATTCCGTGCAAATCGAGAAGATTAAGTACCGAATCTATATTCTCAAGGTCTGCGGGGAGAATATATGCTGTCGGGAGTGCACGGTATGAATCAACTGTATCATACTGACTGTGCGACTCTGTTCCAAAGTTTTTATAAGTTCCGTCGGGATATGCTGATATGAGTTCGTCAACAATCACACTCTTACCGCTTCTTGACATCTTTGTGGCAAAAATATTTGTTTCGTCAAAGGTAATTACCTTTGCAGCCTCACGTGACTCATAAACCTCTCTTGCCATTTCGCCGTTAGTGGCAATAACCTCGTCTGTTAGAGTCTTGAGACCCTGTTGCATTGCGTAAACCGCTCTCTCATATCTGCCCTTACCGCTCCATATACGCATTACTTCAATGAGGAAGGCATACGAACCTCTCGTAGATGAATAGGAGAAGGTAAATGCGGGGCTGAAATAGGAATTCTTATACATGCCGCTGCGAAGTCCTATTTGTGCAGTCTTTTCAATAAGAGTCGGCAACATTTTATATGCACGGCTTTCGCTCATCGGTTTTTCACCGGTAAGAACGCCGTACGGATCAAGGAGTGGCTGATTGGGCGAGCCTATGGTCTGAAAAGCAACGTCCTGAAGATCTGCTGCTGAGTTGTCGGGTGTATCGTAATTTACGTAGTTATTGTCCTCATGACAGTCGCACGTCACGGTAGGCTTGAATAAATCGTAGAGAGATACGTAATTCTGCGGCTCAACCTCGTAAAGCGAAAGCATATCTCTTGCGTAGTTGTGACCGTTTGCGTGCAAACGCTTGAATCTTTGCAAATTGTCGGGACAGGATGCGGGCATAAGAACTATCGCACCTATACTGTCAAGTGCGTTATCACCGTACTCACCTGCAAGAAGCACGCCATAATTGAGTACGCCCTCTGCACCGGCAGGCTCGTTTCCGTGTACGCCGCCGGTAATCATCATAATTTCTCTTACGCCGCCGCCACGAACAATTTCAGCAACTTCTTCAAGGGTTGCACCGTTTGGAATTTCATCCTTTGTAAATACCATTACAGGAGTTCTGTTTCCGAATACGGGCGACTCATCAAACGGATAGAATACATATAAGTATTCGCACTTTTCGTCGAGTGCCTCGATATAATCACAAAGTTCTTCGTTGGTCATGTAAGAACGAGTTGGTTCATCGAGTTTTGCAATACCGGGAGTATCAAGTTTTTCGTAATAAGGAAGGTCGCTTGTACCGAGCAGTTTTTCAAGCATCTGATAGGTTGCAACTGCAGTGTACTGCTCCATATAACCGTTTTCCTTATAAGGCTCATAAGGCTTTTCATAAGTAAGGCTTTCATCCTTACCAGTTATATAGAAATACTGTGTTTCGTAATCGCCGCTTCCGTTGCCGTAGTAAACCTTGTAGTAATAAAGTCCGGGAGCAAGGTCTGCTTCAATAAAGTTTTTGCCGTTTTCGTTACCCTTTTCGGGAGTGAGTTTAACTCGGTCATCGGACGATGTTGTTCCCTTATAGAGTACTATGTTCGGTTGCGTTTCGTTTTCGCCGTGCGGATTGTAGTAGTAAACACGCACGTGGGTGGTATCGTATCGACCGTCATACTTTAAAGTATATGTAACGGTTTCTCCCACTTCGCGAACGAGGGCTTCGTCATCTTTTGCAGTGTAATTTACAACCGCATCCGAATCCTTGTCAAGAACCGTAATATAGGTTTGATTTGCGGCAGGCTCACCTTCTATCTCAAATTCAACCGTACCGCTCATTGTGTCGGCCGTGATAGAACCTGTTGCGCCAAGTACAAGAGTTCCGCCGCCTATAAATGAAGATGCCGAAACGTTGCCGCCGAGGCTAAGTGACTTGCCGCCCGAAAGGTCGATTACCGCTTTATCCTCGACACTTCCCGCCTTACCGCTCTTTATCGTTACACTTCCGCTTCCGATTTGGCTTGCGTTGAGTTCTACTGCACCGGCAACGTCGCCGCCGTCAAGGAGAATAGTCGATTCACCGGTAACTGTGCCGCTTGTGTCGTTTCTGCCATTACCTGTGATGCCAAAATAAGATGATGATGTATGATATCCGACTTTGCCGCCGTACATCTCAACAGATGCACTTCCTACAGTACCTGTGCGTGAACCTGCCGTAAGAGTAACCGGAACTGTACCTTTATACATTATAACAGAGGAGTGTCCTGTAACGTTGCCGCTGTAACCGCCGCCGAGAATTGAGCCACGGTATGCTGTGTCAGCATCAAGAATAACAGAAACATCTCCCGTAACGGTGCCGCTGTGCGCACCGCCGCAAATCGAGTAGCTGCCGAGAGTACCCGTAAACGTAACGGTGTCGCCGCTGAGTTTAACGAGGATTCCGTTTTCACCCGTGGTGACGTTGCCGTATCCGCCGCCGTAGACGTTGCAACTTGCAAACGTACCGCCGCTTATATCAATAGTGATATCACCGTTTGTGGTTACGGGTGCACCGCTTCTCGAAGCGCCGAGAACAGGGGCTTCAATTACGGGATTGCCCGAAATATTTATTGCAATATTACCCTTGAAAGTGAGTGCCGCAGAATATCCAAGAGAGGAGCCTACAATACCGTAGCCGCCGTTGTTGCTTTCAATCTTACCGCCGCTTATGTTAAGAGTTGTGTTACCTGTAAAGTTACCAACCGCATTGTTGCCGCCAACAAGAGAAAGTTTTACTGTGCCACCCTCAAAGTTAACCGTACTGTTTCCTGTAAATGCGCCGTTGCCGTTACCGCCGAAAATCGCACGCCACGTTCCGCTTTTTACAGTGAGGACAGCATTTCTTGAGCCGTTATTTGAGTAGCCGCCCGCATAAAGTGAGGGATAAATGAGAGCACCTTTGGGATTTGTACACGTGATGCCCTCACCAAAGGTTGTTTTGTAGCCGTATGCGTAGATTACACCGCCTACGTTTGAAGTGGTTGACGTAGCACATTCAATAATCATGTTTTCAAACGTTGATTCGCCGCCAAGCACCATACGTCCGCCAAGCGAAAGACACGCACCGTTTGTCTCTGCATAGTCTATACCGTCATAAACCGATGTATAAGTAATCGGTTTTGAATGTGCAGGCACGGCAAATACGTTTACAGTGGTCTTACCGGTAAGCACTATCGTGCCGCCGGTGCTCTTAATGGCATTTACCGCCGTACTTATCGCCTTGTAAGGCGTAGCAAGCGTGCCGTTGCCCGTTTCGGTAAGCGTACCGTCTACAAAAACGGTAACATCTTCAGCCATGATACTTACCGTCAAAATTGCGGTAAGTAAAAAAACAAGTAGAAATATGCCGATTTTTTTCATAATGTCCTCCTGAATAAATATTGTTTACAATTATATTTTATTACAAGAAGATATTGAAATCAACAACACGATATTGTATAATACTATGTAAACAAAGTCATAGTGAGGACGCAAAATGGAACTTTTACAGCTTAATTATTTTAAAGATGCGGCAATTTTGGAAAATTTCTCAAAAGTGGCAGAGCTTTACATGGTTCCTCCTTCATCGGTGAGCCATACTATTTCAAGACTTGAGGATGAGCTCGGCATAAAACTCTTCACACGCAGCGGCAACAAGGTGCTTTTAAACGAAGCGGGTAAGGTATTTTTCAACGAGGTAAGTGCGTCCCTCACCAAGCTTGAAAAAGGGAAAGAACTTATCAAAAAGAAACAGCACGCCTCTATACGCATATCAATGTTGGAAGGTGCCACTGCCGCTATCCCTGTAATTGCGGCATTCAGAAGGCAAAATCCCGATATAGATTTTACTTTTTCAAAGCAATCGGACAGAGCCAAGGGAAACGTTTTTTTCGATGTACTTGTATCTTCAAAGCCTTTTGAAAAAGAGGAGAATTATCATTCCAAGGTGCTTTTCAAAGAGAGAATATTCGTGGCGGTTTCGGCTGACGATCCGCTTGCAAGCAAAACCGAATTATGCATCGATGACATAAGAGGAATCCCTGTCATAGGTCTTTTTGACGGAAGCAAACTGTATAGACTGATGCAATCTTATTTTGGGGCAAATGAGTATTCGCCTGATATTATTGCAGAAAGCGAAAACCGTGCCACGGTCAGCGAATTTGTCAAGGGCGGCTTTGGAATTGCTTTCTATCCCGAAATTTCATGGTGTTCTGTGCAGCAGGATGGAATTGTTTCTCTTCCGCTTAGTGATTTCAATCTTCAGCGTTCCATCTATATTTCATGGCCGAAAGAATACGAGCCAAGCGAAGTTACAATGAGACTAATCAACTTTGCCGTAGAATGGTTTGAAAAAGAACATTAAAAGCTCCAAATAAATGTCAGATATCACATATCACATATGTTGTAAAGGAATTTGCCGCAAGGCAAATTCAGTAGGCGACGGAATATGAAGATTGTTTTAGATGGTCGCCGGAGTCGCCTTGCTCCCCGAGCGTGAGCTCGAACCAGCGACATCATGTATCAACATAGCGTCGCTATGCGACGCATTGTGAGTTTATCCTTCGTCGGCTGAACACCGACGATTTCGCAAAGCGAAACTGGAAAACTCAAGTCATGCGCTCTACCGAGTGTAAGGAAAACACACAATAACTAAAACAGTGGTTTGTTTACTTCACTCGTCAACAATTATATCTTTGTCATAATTTGCTATCGTATTTAATGAATAAAGTCCTATATTATCTGGGTCATTTACATATTCGTCATTTTCATCACCGGCAAAAAAATCTCCAGCCGCTGTCAGGCATCTTACTGTCGGGATCCGGTTCTTCTCTATACATGTATCTTGCTTTAAATTGTCGCAAAAGTCAATAAAAGCAACACTAAAGCACCCAATCATGTCATTAGACGTTTACACCGGCAGGCAAGCATGGTATAATAATTGCAATACAGACTATGAGGTTAACGACATGAAATTTAAAGCGGCGATATTTGATATGGACGGCACACTCATCGACTCTTTGATGCTGTGGGATATGCTATGGTCTGCTTTCGGCGATAAATATTTAAACAATAAAAAATTCGAGCCTTCTCCCGAAGATAACAAGAAAGTGCGTACCCTCACTTTGAGAGATGCTATGGATTTAATTCATACAAATTATGGGCTCGGCGAAAGCTGTGAAGAATTATTAACACTTGCAAATAGCATCACGAACGACTTTTATGCTAACAAAGTTGCACTTAAAGACGGTGTTTTAGAGTTTTTAAATCACTGTAAAACAAACGGTGTAAAAATGTGCCTCGCCACGGCAACCGCTCCCGACCTGTTAAGCACTGCTATTGAGCATCTCGGCATCGGTAAATACTTTGAAGCGATATTCTCCTGCGCAACCATCGGCAAAGGCAAAGAGGAGCCGGATATCTATTTACACGCTTGCAAGTTCTTACAAGAAAAGCCTTGTGAAACATGGGTATTTGAAGACTCGCTTACCGCTATTGAAACGGCTGCAAAAATCGGTATGCCAACTGTCGGTATATATGACCGTCACAATTTCGGGCAGGACAAAATCCATGGTATTGCCACCGAATACATAGCAGAAGGTGAAACACTCTTGAAACTTATCAATAGATAGTAAAAGCATCAAGCTGTAAGGCTTGATGCTCAGTCTGTCGAAAAACTAAAGTTTTTCGACAGGATACAAAACCGCAAGTCTCGCGACTCGCTCACCGCTCGCGGTTTTTAAGGAGTTTTAAAGCCGGCACATGTCCGTCTCTAAAACATAATTTATTATATTATGAGTGTAGAACACTTCTTCAACACGCTAAAGCATCAAGCCATATGGCTTGATGCTTTAATTTTACTGCGCTATTAACTTGATTGCTCTGATTACATCGAAAAGACCTAATTTGCCGTCGCCGTTAAGATCTGCATTAGGCAAACTGATATCATCAAGCAATGCTCTGATAATTGCAAGAGCATCTGCAACTGTAACAATACCGTCACCGTCCACATCTCCTATAACTGTTTCTTCTGCATATACGATTTCCGCACTTACGGGAGTCATACAAAGCGCTTCACCGGTTGCATTGTAAACCTCTGATGCAACAACGTCAAGAATATAACTTCCATATGCAGTGGAATCAGCCACAGAATATGTTAAAACAAACGTTTCGTTAATTTCTCTATCTGCACCGCTCGCACTCATAACGGTGAGATAATATTCACTGTCTGCTTCATTGCCTGCAAACACGAGTTCTGCATTTTCAGCAAGTGTTGCATCTGCAAGCTCAAATCCTTCAGGAGCAGTAATACTTACAAGTGCTGCCGCAAATGTACCGGTAATATTTACATTTACACTTGCTTTTCCGTCAGCAACCGCTATAGAAGTTGCTTTAACAACAAGATTTTCGCTGAGTGTTGTAAAGGTTTTCTCACATACAGAGCACTTAAAAGTACCGTCTGCATATGCAGTATAAATGTGCGTTGCTTCTTCGCAGGAATACTCATATTCTTCATCGTAGTATCTACCGCAAGTGCAGGAATAATGCTTCATTCCTTTTTCTTTTGGAGTTGCCGCATGAGCTATACTCTCAACGTATTCGCACTCCTCGACAGCATTAGCCTCATAAATCTTAATTTCATCTGCCGAATCGACAAACACACAAGGCGTATCAAGTGAAGGAGCAAAACCGTGCTCACCGTAGTTGATTTCAACATTAATAGCCGTACCGTTTGCCGCAAAGTCGCCGAATGCATAGAAGGTAAACGGAATATCAATCATAAATGTTCTTCCGTCAGCCTTGGTGGAAACGTTGATTACAGTATTCTCGCAGTTTCGAATATAATAATTCGTAAGAATTGCGGAATTATCAAACAAATTCAATGTTAAGTTTTTCTGTGAACCCTTAGATGTAGCATACGCCACGTTGTAGTCGCCGGTTCTACCCTGATTTACAGTTGCTCTGCCATAAAGATTTACTGTAGTTTCACAGTTTTTTGCTGTGGTAAGCTTATGCGAGCCGGATGTAGACATTGTATAAAGCACACCGATATCTGCATTTGTGGCAGTAAGTGTAGCACTCTTATTTGCAACGCCGATATTATCAGCACCGAAAACGCTTCCGAGATAAATGCGTGTATAGAAACGGTCTCTTGTAACCGTTCCGTCAAGCGTGCGTGCACGGGTTACATCTTCTTTAATTGTAAGTGTAGCCGACTTTGCCTCATTGTCACTCTCGGTTATCGGGTATCCGCCAAGAACAACATAGGAATATGAATCGCTTAACGAATAAACTCTTCCAAAAGTGATGTCGTTCCAATTTGCAACGATTGTATAACGCTTGCCGCCTGCAAATGTGATATCCTCGAAGCTTGTTTTGCCGCCGAGAGAAATTACAACATTTGCCGATGCCGTAAAACCGCCGGGAACATATCCGTCATCTGCATCGTAGCCAACAAAAGAAATAGGCTTTGTATATGCAGGAAGTACAACGTCTCCATCAAGAGTGTAGTTGGAAACAATTACAATCTTGCCACCAACATTTGCAATGCGCGTTACTGCTTCTGCAAGCGTCTTCACTGCTTTTTCTGCAGTTCTGCCATCATTTTTATCACTGCCGCTTGAAGATACATAAACCGAAGGAGCATCGGTCTGTTCCACTTTGGCACCGCAAGAATTGCAGACAAAGTAATACTTTTCGCCGTCATTGTTCCATACAAAACTATCTGCTACATGATTGTCAGCGTCGGGAGCTTCGCCCTCTTTGGTCATGTCATTGACAAGTTCTTTGCAGTCATAGCAATACCAGGTATAAACAGCCTTATCTGCACAGTTTGCCGACATGGTTTCCTGCCACTCGCCGTCAATATGCTCACAAGCGGTAGAAGCGCCGCAATTATCACAAATACCGTCTGAATTTGCATCCGGATGCTCTCCGTTTACTTTGAGGCAATAGCGTTTGTAAGGCTGAACTTTATCTGCATCCGTTATAGTTGCCGCAAGTTCATCCGCACCCTCTATGCGGGAATCGGAATACACGTTAACAGTCGCATTGGCTCCACGATAGATGACTTTGGTTTTATCCAAAGCAGCACCGCCGCGTACAACGATATCAATATCAAAGCGACCTGTTGCATTGCTCGCATGGCTTATCGGGCAAAAACTTGCAATCTCATCTACGTTACCTTCAAAGATGAACGTTGCATTTACACCATCTCCGCCCTCGGAATTAAATCCTACTACAGCAAGAGTGCTTGTAATTTTAAGTGTATCACTCGGGTTAGTCTTACCAAGAACTACTTTGACTGTACCGGAATATGCACCGCCAAGATAACGGTTTGCACCTGCAATTCCGTGATACACACCTGAGCGTACAGTTACATCCGTGGAATATCCTGTAGAGGGAATATCGCTGTTCGTGGCAGTTCCGTTTTCGTAGCCGCCTACAAGATAAATACCTCCGCCTGAAACGGTGATTCCCTCTCCCATTACGACTTTGTGTTCCTGAGCCGCAATAAAGGGATTGCCGCTGTCCTTAAAGCAAATATGCTCAAACACCATCGGTCCGTGCATTATGAAACGGGTATGCGTAATAAGCGTGCCGCCCGTTACAGTAACAGTGCTTTCAAATTCGGGCGTATGATATTTTTCAGGAACCTCTGCAGTATCCAGAATTGTAACGGTTACATCCTTACCCACAAGTGCCGCATACTGCATAGCATCGGTAAAGTTTTTGAAAGGATTTGCACTTGTACCGATCTGTGACGAAACGTTTCCTTTAAGCTCTGCACCGGTTTGTGAAACATAAACTGTGTCAAGAAGTGCACTGTCTGTATACGCTGCTGCATCACAATCCGAACAGATATATGTAAGTGCACCGTTTTCAAGCACCATAGTCAAAGTGCCGCTATGATTATTTGCATCAATAGCAATTTCAATATCTCCGCTCACTTTGGTTTGGCAATCGGGACAAAATTCATATTTGCTGCCTACCGAAGCGCAAGTTGCTGCATTTTCAACAATCTCGTACTTGTTATCGTGCGCACAAGGAATGTCCTCGGCTCCGCACTTATCGCACACGCCGTCAACAAAGGTATGTTCCTCTGTAAGAGAAACATCGCCGCAATAACAAGCGTACTCATGCTCTGCGCCTATAGCGCTGTATTTATAGTCATGTGTATGGAAGTTTTTAAGCTGAGGTGCATAGCCATCAGCAACTACAAAGTTTTCGCCAAGTCCTGTGAGTGTGGTCGCTACAGTTGCATCTGCAACAAAAGTTTCACAGAGATTTGCATAGCAATCGCTCTCGGAGGTATATGCATCGGTAGTTGTGTAGTAGCAAGCGTTCATGTTACCGGCGGTATAGGTCGCCTTGGAAATAACTCCTGCTATCGGACGAACATATGATGCCTTATCAGAAGTAACAGAACCGCCGTTAAAGCAACGTGTTACCGTATATGCAAAATTCTTGTTGTGTCCCCAGCCAAGAATACCGCCTGCGTATGCAGTTGTCGCATGAACTTTACCTGTGTTTATACAGTCCTGCACATAACACTTGCCGCTTGAACCTGTATATACTCTGAAAAATACGACAATACCGGCTACGCCCTGTGTACCGTTAACAATACCGTCATTCCAGCATTTTTCAATAACAGTAGCACCGCTTGTCTGTGAGCTGAAGCCCACAATACCGCCACTGTAACGGGCAGCAGTAATTGTGCCTTCGTTTTTACAACCGCTTATAGTAGCGTTTAGTGAGCCTGGCTCAAGTCTGCCCACGATGCCGCCGACAGAGTCAACGCCGCTTACTGTACAACGGTTTACACAGTTTTCTACAGTAATACTTGCCGCCGAAACTCTTGCAATAATACCCGCCGCCCAGTTGGTAGTAGAAGAAACTGTGCCGTCTACCGTCAAATTCTTAATAGTTGCGCCGCCTGCGAAACCGAACAATGCAACATTTCCGGCACCGCTGATATTGATGCCGCTTATTGTATAGCCGTCACCGTCAAAGGTGCCGCTATACGGTATACTCTCGCTGCCGATAGGTGCTTGCGAAAGTCCGTTTGTGGCATCCGAAAGATTTATATCTGCGGTAAGCGTATAATCATTTGCCCACATAGCAGGCGTGTTCATAAGCGTGAGCAGTTCATCAGCACTGCCTATTTGAGCCGCACCTGCAAAAAGTGAAAGCGAAACTGCAAGTGCAAAAATACATATTGAAAATATTATTCTACGCATTATTATTCTCCTTTCGCCACCGTCTGCATGATGACAAGTGCATCATTTAAGGTAACTTTTCCGTCACCGTTAACGTCTGCATTCTTATTTATCTCGCCTCCCATTGCCGACGAAATTGCCGCAATTGCATCTGCTACGGTAATAGTACCGTCGCCGTTGCAATCTCCGCTACGCTCGCCGAGATACATTGTATAGTTGTTATCTTCAATGCGGAAATACTGTCTTCTCACAGTAGAATAATACTGTGTATTTACAATATTACCGTCCTCGCTGAAATAGAGCATGCAAACAAGACCTGTGGGCACATCAAGGTCAACACCCTGCTGATCTATAAGCATTTGTGTAACAACGTTGCCATTCTCGCCAACCGCCTTGGTAGCACGGATAAAGTCGGAATCAATATGTCCCGAAAGCACAAGCACGATATTTTCGTGCTTTGAAACATACTTCTCCCAAAGTGTTTTTCCATTGTTAGGATAACCGTGCAAAGAAGGAGATGCTCCATCATTTTCATCGGTAGTAGTGCCATCTTCCCACATATAACTATGTGTTACGACAATAACCTTATGATTTGGATGCTCTTCGGTAACTTTGTTCGCCCATGCAATTTCTTCATCAGTAGGTCCATAATCCAAAGTGATAAAAAGATAGTCCGTATCGCCTATTCTCGCAGTCTTATAAATATCAACAAGTTCGTCATTATATTTTCCGACAATATCCGAAGTATAACCCGTATAATTCAAATACTGATTGTGATATGCGGGTAAATCGTGATTACCTCTTGCTACGATTAAAGGAAGTTTTCCGGCAAGGCGTTTAAATTGCGAAATTGCAAGTTCAAATTCTGATGTTTTTCCTGCTATCGTCTGCGTATAGTCACCTACGTTTACAACGTAACCGATTTTCTTTGTATCCTTGTTTGCGAGCAGCCAATCGTATGTAAAGTGAAGTGTGTCAGAAAATCTGTAAAGCTGTGTCTGTTGGTCACCGATTACCGCAATGGAATATGCGTATTCGGGAAGTGCAGGTGCCTCGTCATACCAATATTGATTGTAAATCATATCCTGATTGCCTGCCACATCGGGAATGTCCTTTCCCCACTCGGCCTTTGTAAGATCATAATGCACCAAAAGATTTTCGTCAGTCACATCAACCGATACCATATCGGCTTTAATTTCATCAGCAGAGCGAGCATCAGAATAAAGAGTTGCGCTACGTAAAGCTCCCTTAAAATAATCCTCGTTGCCGGAAGTATCAGATCCACCGAGCACAAAAGGAATAGGTGAAAGTATGGGTTCAAATGAGATTTTCTGTGTTTCTGCAAGTTCACCGTTTACATAACAGTAAACATATCCACTTTCAGTATCATGAACAAAAGCAAGATGTTCCCATTTTCCAGTTGCAAGGTTTACTTTGCTAAAAGTATATGTTTTCTGCTCTCTGTAATCCCCGTCCGAAGTCTTATTCAAAAATTTCAAGATAGGTGCGCCGTTTGTATATACATAAATACTGAATGACGGATACACACTCGAGTGTGCATTAGACATAACAATTCCTGAAGAAGCGGTTCGTCCCTCGGGGATTTTTACCCATGCCTCATAAGTTGCAGGAATCACATCAAGCGGCTCCTCTGTTTTGTAAATGCCATAGTTTTGAAACGTCATGCAGTCTTCCGCCGCAAATGCAACGCAGGTGAAGATGCATGCGCAAACAAAAACAAGCAAGATACCAATTGTACTTTTTTTCATTGTTTTTTCTCCTTAAATAATATTTATATAATGCTTTTTCCTTCCCAGTCTTCGTCAGGCTCAATACCAAAGAGCGTTGTTATTGTAGGCGCAACGTCTTTAATGCTTACCGTTTCAAGTTCTTTTCCCATTTCAAAAGGCTTGCCTATAAACATTAGCGGAATGGTCATATCTTCCTTAGAATCCGTGCCATGATGTCTTCCATTTCCGCCGTGGTCGGACACGATAATTACTGACCAATCATTATCGAGAGTTTGCATTATTCTTTCAATGTTATCAAATGCTTCTGCCATTGACTCCATATATTCCTTGCTCATCCATCCGTATTTGTGACCGGCGGTATCTGTATTGGCGAGATACAAGAATGCAAAATCCGTGTGCCACTCCGATATGTGCTTTATGGCGGCATCTGTAACAATGCTGTTTGCCCTTTCAAATCCAACAACCTTTGCCGCATAGAAATAAGAAAAGTCAACAGAGCCGGGGCGGTTCAAGTCACGCAAAAGCTCCCACGTGTGAAAAAAGGCACTGCTCTTTCCGTTTGCCTTGAGCACCTCGCTAAGTCCATTTATAGGACGAACCTGCGGAACAAAGGAATTAAGTATTGTTCCGTGCCTTTCCGTATCTACACTATGGAATAGCGACATATGTGCAGGCAGAGTCGCCGATACAAACACAGTTCTTCCGTTTAGTGTATACGTTGCTTTTTTCATAAGTTCACGGGCTTTCGGAATCTGCACCATTGCATCAGGACGCATTCCGTCTACCACTACTAAAAGCACTTTCATTTTATAGTTCTCCTTTGATTAATTCTTCGCCAATTCTATTATATTTTTTATAAAAATCGCTTTCAAGTGGTTGACTTCCCTTTCTCCCTTTTGACGAAAAATTGTGTGGTTTTGTGGTATTTTTTATTTTTCCAAAGGCGATTTGTTTGTTTTTTTATAAAAATAGGTGATAATTGTGGTTTTGCTATTGAAAACCACAAAAATATGTTATAAAATCAAATCAAGAGATAATATAAAAGGAGAATTACACATGCGTGCAGAAGAAAGACATCAGTATATATTAAACGCTATCAAAAAAAACGGCTCGGTTTCTATTTTAGAGGCGGCTGCTGCGCTCGACGTTTCCGATGAAACTATCCGCCGTGACATTAACGTCTTAAGCGAGAAAAACCTTCTCAAAAAAGTGCGTGGCGGCGCTTCTGCTATAAAACTTCCCTATAGAAAAGAGAAAGAATATCTGCGAAAAAACAGCGACAATCAAACAGAAAGACTTGCAATATGTAATGAAGCTGCAAATATGTTTCATAGCAATATGGTTGTTGCGCTTACACGTGGAATATCAATAACAACAATGACAAGTCTACTGTCGGGACTAAACGATGTCACCTTCGTTGTAAATTCGCTTTCACTTGCCGAAGAACTTGCAGATAAAATCAGACTCGGTGAAATAAGCGGCAACGTTATTATGACCGGCGGAGAACTTTGTCTAAAAACTGTCAGCCTTATAGGAAATGCCGCAACGGACGTGCTTGACACCTATACTTTTGACCTTTCTATCTGTTCCTGCACCGCTCTTTCTGCCGAGGGTGCATCTGTATATCTCCCTACCGATAGCGCATATTTCTCCCGTGTTGCAAAGCGCTCTGCGGTTTCGGTACTGCTTGTAGAAAGCTTTAAGCTCGGCAAAAAATCCACCTGCACGTATGCAAGGCTCTCCGACTTTGACCGCATTATCACCGATAATAAAAACCCTGTTCCAAACGATATATTAAAAGTACTTGAAAACACCAAAACAGAACTCATCGTTGTTGAGTGTGAATAAACAGAAGCCTTGCAGACGCAAGGCTTCTGTTTATTTTCTCGTTCTCTTTGCATGCTTCACCGTACTTCTGTCACCTCTAATATAATCCTGCATCCGAGTCTAAATCCATATTTGAATAATTCCCGATGATTCCGTACCATAATTCTTCAAGTATCATCTTTCTACCATTCTCTTCCTTATTATATCAAAACGACCGCATCACCGAGATGTAATGTCCCCGGTAATACGGTCGTTTCTTCACTTGTTGTTTTCTGTGCTTCATAGTGTTGCACCTCCTTGCAACGCAACACTATACCACAAGGTTTAGGAGAAGTCCAGCAGAAATTTGATTTAAAAATGATGTTAGTAGCGCCCATAAAACAAGCCTCTCACTTATTCAACAGTCATGCCATAAAAATGGAAAAAAGCCTTGTAAATACAAGGCTTTTCATGGTTCCCCGAACAGGGCTCGAACCTGTGACATCATGATTAACAGTCTTTCTGTTAGCCATATTGGAATTTGATTTACTGTATCTTTAAGTACATATAATCAAAAGATATTTCTTCACAACCAATCTTAAAGAAAGCAGGGTGCATTCCTATTTTCTTAAAACCAAACTTTTCATATAAATGTATTGCCGACAAATTGTCACTACGAACTTGCAAGTCAATTACTTCAAATGAATTCTCTTTAGCAAAATTGATCACTTCAAGTAACAACTGACTTCCAATACCTTTGTTCCAGTACTCCTTCAGAACAGATACACTAAAATCTCCTCGGTGCTTCATTCGTCGCGGCAAGCGACTTAGACTTGCATTTCCAACGATTTTTCCATTCTCTTTTGCGATAAGCATAATTTCATCACAAGAGTTTTCAATTTGACTAATGTATGCCGCTTCTGATTCTGTTGTAATCGGCAGCCCTTCTGCACCGAATGTCAAATTATCTGTTTCTATACCTATCTGTTTTAGATAATGCAGGATCTCGGCCGCATCTTCAAAAGTTGCCTTTTCAATAATAATACCCATATCAAAATCACCCGTCAAATTCCAATTAATCAAACTTTTGGCTTTATTATACCACACCGCTGCTACCGTTGTAAATCCCCTGCTGGACGCTCGCAACGTCTGCTACGCAACCGTGCAGAGTTTCGCTTTGCGAAACGTCTACCAGCGTCATCATGATTAACAGTAACTATTGACTTATGTATCTGCTCGTGCTATAATATGTAAAAAGTCATCGGAGGACAGTACACCGTAGTGTAGGGGATCGTAAGCAACTGCTTGCAGGCCGCCTGTCAGATAAGATGTCGAGTGAGCTCGGTTACGCTTTTTAGCGTTGCTGGGCTTTTTTGTTTTTTGGAGGTTATTATGGATTCAAGGATTTTTGAAACGCTACCACCATCGAAATTATTTTTTCGCTGTGCGGTACCTTCTATGATCACAATGGCATTTGGTGCACTCTATCAAATCGCTGATGGGGTGTTTGTAGGTCGCTTTATCGGCGGCGACGCCCTTGCTGCGGTTAACCTGATTATGCCTATTATTATGATTGTTTTCGGCTTTGCCAACCTGATTGCAACCGGAGCATCAGTGCGTATTGCCGTGCTGCTCGGCGAGAAAAAACAAGAAGAAGCATCAAAAGTTTTCACTTTTACGCTTAAAGTTATTTTCTTGATTTCATGTTTGCTCGGTGTTTTAGGTCTTGCATTTACCGACAGTTTTGTGCGATTCTTAGCTCCCGGCGCTACAGAACTGTCAATCGAATATGGCATCACCTATACCCGTATCTATGCCGCTTTCGCACCGCTTATGCTCATATACCATGCAACGGATAACTATCTTCGTGTTTGCGGCAAGGAAAACCTTTCTATGTGGCTGAGCATTTTGACGCAAGGGATGAATATTGTTCTTGATGTAATACTGATTGTCTTCCTCGGTCAAGGAGTTTGGGCGGCTGCATTTACAAGCTGCCTTGCAATGGCTCTCGGCTCAGTTATCACTCTTTTTATGTTCCGAAAAAAGCGTATGGATTTGTATTACGTCAAAGGTAATATTAAAAAATCGGTTTTCTTTCGCATTCTTGTCAACGGCTCCAGCGAATTTTTCAGTAGTATATCTATGTCAATAATGTCTATCGTGTTTAATTTCTTCTTGTTAAAATACGGCGGAACAACTGCTGTTGCGGCATTCTCAGTTATTATGTATGTAGACAGTATTGTTGGAATGCTTGTATTCGGTATGGCTGATTCTTTGCAACCTGCTATAAGTTATTGCTATGGCGCAGGGCTCATAGATAAAGTAAAAGCAATACTCAGGCATGTTATTTTAGGAGCAATCGTGCTGTCAGTCGCATCTTTACTGTTTATGTTCTTTGCAGGTCCGTATGTAGCACCGCTCTTTATAAAACCTGAAGATACCGAACTATTGACTGTAAGCATTACCGCAATGAAATTGTTTGCGCTTTCCTATATTACCGGCTGGGTGGATATGTGTCTTTCCTCATATTTTACTGCACTCGAGAGACCGGTGCGCTCAATGTTTACATCATTTTTCGGTACACTTGTCTTTCCTATAGCAGCCCTGTTTATTATGACGCCTTTTTTAAAGCTGAACGGAGTTTGGCTTAGCTCGCTCGCATCCTGCTCTGCGAGTGCAGTATTTACCATGATTTTATATCTGACGCTAAAAGTATCGCCCACTAAAAATACTGATAACTCTGTCGTCACAAACAAAAAATCCGACCACTAATGTGATCGGATAAAAGACTTAATGTTGCATAAGAATTTGCCTCGATGGCTAAACGCCATCGCTTTTAGTAAAACATGGCAAACATCGGTCTTGCATCCTACCAAGTGTAAGGAAAAGGCACAGATTTCAGTATAACAAAAGCCTCTCGTTGCGAGAGGCTTTCGTATTATTTTACAATTTGTTTAATTGCACGCAAAACATCCGTAAGTCCGAGTTTTAAATCACCGTTTGCATCACCGTTATAGCATACCGAATCATTTAATATTGATTTGATTATATCCATAGCATCGGCAATAGTAACACTTCCGTCATAATTGGTATCACAAACAGTGTTTCCGACGGTGGTTTCAAACTGGTTGCACTCCATGAAGTATTTGTTAAGTGAAGTGGAGTAATACTCAACCTTTAAATTCTTGCCGCTTTCATCAAAGTAGAACATTGCAACAAGTCCTGCGGCTTCTTTATCGTCGTAGATACGTGTGCAGTCTGCACACTGACCGTTTATCATAAACTGTTTTACGACGTTTCCTGCATCGCCAACGCTTTCAACTCTTATTATCTTGTCATTGAAAACGTGTCCGGAAAGCACCATTTCAACGTTGGGACAAAGCTTTGCGAACTTGTTCCATACATTCTCGCCATGGATGTTGTATTCGCCATCGGCTCTAAGGTTTGAGTGAGTGATGGCAATTACTCTGTGATAAGGATGTGCGTCCGCAATCCCCTTTGCCCATGCAAGTTCTGCATCCGAGGGGTTATAGTTGAGAGTAATTACAAGGTAGTTTACGTTGCCCGCTTTAAACTCCTGATAGGAGTTTGCGCGGTTTGAATAGTAGTTTTCTCCGATTGCCGCCGCATATGGGGTATCGTCAAATTTTGAAGAATAACTTGCGGCGGTGCCGTCGTGATTACCTCTTGAGAGTGCATACGGGATAACACCGTCAAGTTTTGCGATATTTTCAAGAGAATATGTCCACTGCTCATCGGTATTATCATTGGTGATATCGCCGAGTCCGAGCATGAATGCCATTTTCTTGTCAGCCGCATTTGCTTTAAGCCAATCATAAAGCTTTGCAAAGGTTTCGGGCTGATACTGTACGTTGTGCTGAGTGTCGCCTACAACGGCGATTGAATAAGCATAATCGGTGATATTATCAATTTCGTCATACCAATATTGCTCGTAAACCGCATTGTTTTTGCTATCGGAGAGGTCGATGGCTTCTTCGCCGTATTTCATTTTTGACATATCAAAGTGCAAAATCAAGTCATCGGTTCCCTGCGCGGTCATGTCAGCCTTGATTTCATCCGCAGTTCGGGTGTCTGCATAGCACGCAACATTTATAAGCGCACCGCGGAACAGGTTGAGATTTACCTCGCGGTTGTCCGTGCCGAATGCCATATGCGAAGTTTCAAAATCTGTGGGATTTACTGTAAGGTCAAGTGACTGCGCTATTTCGCCGTTGACATAGCAATGAATCTTGCCGCCGTTAACATCTGCGGCAATAGCTATATGTGTTTTTTTGCCGTTGTAAACACTTACGTTTGAGAAGGTGTAGCGTGTTCTGACATCCGCTTCATCATAAAACATAATCGAAGGCTGACCGCCCTTGGTTATCTCAAAAATAAATCCGGTTTGTGTACGCTCAAAGTTAGACATTATGATGTGTGTGTAGTCGGAAGTTGTATTGTAAGGGAAATACATTGTCGCCTCAAAGGTGAGCGGCATTGACGGGAGTGCCTTTTCAAACATATATCTGCCCGTGTGTTCGCCAAATGTCATACCTTCGCCAAAATCATCCGCGGGAAGGATTGACGGAACTTCCACTTCTGCAGCAGAGATGATTCTAAAGTTGTCAAAGCAACCGGAAGTGCCGTTCAAGCGGAGTCCTACGGTGCCGCTGTTCCAAGCGGTGTGTGCAGCATTTGCGCCGATTGAATATGTATAGGTGTAAACAAGCTCGCCTGTTTCTAT
>SVRG01000072.1 GCA_015064965.1 Oscillospiraceae bacterium | reverse complement strand
AGGGTACATACCAGGCTTCACCCTGTGCCGCCGCACGAACTGTCTTTGAATAATAAACTGTATGGATGTTTGCAGCTGCTGTGAGTGCCTGCGCCACGGTAAATGTATTATCGGGCGAGAACTTTGTCTGCGATGTGCCGTTTGCAAGTGAAAGCTCGTATGCGTTCTTTACATATGGTGCAAACCAATGCGCATCGGTTACATCGGTAAAGCGTCCGTCATATGTGCGCTTTACTTCAAACTTGCTTTCAGCAGCGTTTATTTTGTCAAAGCCGCTGATTCTCTTTCCGAGCGAAAGCGGATTTACATTGACAGTATAAACTTTTTCAATAGGAGCAGGATGTCCGCTTCCGTCTGCGATTACAACGCCATTCTTATCTGCGAAGTAGGGTTCAACAAACGCATATCTGCCGCTTGATGTATCCTTGCCTATATATGCGTGATAGCATACCCAGCCCTGGCCGTCGGTATCGGTTACATAAGATGCATGTCCGCAACCATTGATGGAATCGGACTTATAAAGAATGGGTTCAGGCTTCTTTTCCCAGCTTGTGATTTCAAGCGGATCACCGCCGATGTATTTAAGCTGAGCAAGATTATACTGAGTTGTCCAATAACCGCTGCCGGAGTAAATGATATAAACGCTGCCATCCTCGGCATAAACCGCAGTGGAGCCCTCAACTACCATTGGCCAATACTCGCCTGTAACTGTATTAAGTGCATAGCCGCCCTTTTCCCAATCGTATTCAGAACGGCAAATTACCTTTGACTTGCCTACGATTGTCCAGGGGTTAGTCATTTCAACAATATTGATAGTCTGGTGCATATCGGCAGTGCCTCTGCCCGCTTCGGTGATATAGAGCATATAAAGCTTGCCGTTGATACGGATTTCGCTCATACCAGCTGCCCAAGTGTTGTCAAAATCGGGTATTTCCTTTGCCTCAACACGCTGAGGAACATTTACTTCACCGGTAATCGGGTTACCCCATCTGCCAAGGAGGTTGTTTCCGTCAAGGCATTTTACAACATACATGCGATGCGCTACATTATCTCCGTCATCGCAAGCAAGGAAGAGGTACCAACCGCCGTTGCCTGCTCCGATTTCCTCATCGGTGTAATAGTGAATTTCAGGAGACCAGAGATTTCTTGACCATTCGTGTCCGTCCTCAGGGTCATAGATAGTCTTGTACTCTGCATATCGCATATCGCCGATGTTTGCAGCCTTTGCAATTCCTACTGTAGAGCCGGTGGTTGCAGTGTAATAATAGTAACCGTCACAGTAGAAGAGCCACGGATCTGCACCGTTGTTTCTTATTGGGTTGGTAAAGGAATACTTGCCCTCCATTGCACGATCAAGGTCTACGCTGTCCGCAACATTGAGAGTGGAGGTCATACCGCCTACAATATTTGTACCAAAGATATCGGTAGTGTGAGTAAAGTCGCCACCGTTTATATTGAGAGTATATGTACCGGTGTATGCGCCGCGATACTGTCCGCTGCTTGAATTTGCAGGAGAGATGTTGCCATAGAATGTACCGCCGTTGATTGTGAGGGTTACATTAGAGTGTAACCAATGCCCTGCATTGCTGAGAGTTGATGCATAGACGCTCTTGTAGAAAGTACCTCCGTTGATTATAGCATTGATGTTACCTTCATGCGAGAGAGATGAGCCAAGAGTAAGCGTGTCAACAAACTCGCCGCCATTAATGGTAAGATTGATATTGGTATTCTTGCTGCCGTTTGCTGCAGTGCCGCCGCGCACTCTCTGCCATGTGCCACTATTGATTGTGAGATTTGTATTCGCATCAGTGAGTACCGCCTGCGAGCCGCCCATTATCGAGATGTAAGTATTTGTAGCATCATCCGGATAAGTGGTGATATTTTCACCCATTACAAGCGTGTGACAGTTTGCATAAATGCTGCGGAAATTTGCATTACTCTTAAGAATGATGTTTTTAAACTCGGTTTCGCCGCCGCAGTAGAAATTCTGCGAAAAGATCATTCTTGCGTTGTTTGTCTGTATGTAGTCAACGCCGTCATAAACTGAGGTGTATGTAATTTTGCCGTTATTCTTGCCTGTATTAAACGCCTTTGCAATTGTAAACGGACCGCATACAACAATTGTACCACCGCTCTCGCCGAGTGTCGCGTAAGCCGCGTCAAGTGAAGATGCAGGCGAATTGGGAGTTGCGCCGCTACCGTTTACTCCGTCTGCAACAAAGAATACTTTTTCAACATTGGTATCGCAAAGCGCCATAAGTTTTTCAACATTTGCCGTATCAAATTTTTCGCTGTCTACAACAGCAGAACAGTTAAAACTATCGCCCTTAATTATGCAATTCTGTATTGTTCCGCCAAGGAAAGAAAATGAATATGACTCAGCACCTTCATTAACATACAAATCATTTACATTTCCGCTATTCATGACAAAGCTGAATTTTTTGAGCCCCTCTGTTTGCACTTTGCTTATCTGTCCACTTATAAGTTCTACATTAGGGGTATCTTTTACAGTATCGACCTTTGCTCCGTCAACTGATACGGTATTTGCGCTTACAGTGCCATACAAACCGGCATACGCAATAAACTTTTCGGTGCAAGAAACATTCGGTCTTTCAGCGTCAGTCGTAACATCAGCGGCAATTACACAATCATGTGCGTAAATGGACGGTGTTGCTTTTTTTCCGTCATGGGTATTGCTTCCGTCAAGTGTTTCAAATCTTAGCTCAATATCTTTAAACTCAAGACTTGCAGCAACGGCTGAAAAGCCGCCTCTAATAACAAGTGTATCTCCGGTTATTGTAACATTTTTGATACTATCTTCGGTGATAATAAACGTATTTGAGTCTGTTTCGCTTGGTGTAAGTGTTTCGCGTGGGGGAACATAAATATACTGTGAAGCATACACTCTGCCGACAACAACCAATGTGCCCTCTGCTTGTACAGCTTTTTCAAAACCTTTTTCAAAGCTGGTTGGGTCGTTTTCGCTGTTACCGCTTCCCTTTCCGTCGGCTGAAACATAAATCTTTGCTACATTTTCAACACTATCAAAACCTACAAAAGACTTGATTTCGTCAGCAGTATAATAGTTTGCATCATATACAAGTGTTTTCTTGGATTTTGCCTTGGTTCTGAGTTCTTCAATTTCGGCATTTGCATAAGAAATTGACATTGTGCCGATTTTTGTGCCCAAGAGATTTACCGTGGCATTGCCTACAACATTATTAACATTAAGTGTGCCGATTTCACCGCCGGTGAGAGTTACCGTAGCGGTGCCGTTGAGTCGGCGTGTAGCATCGCCGCCGGTGCTGAAACTGTCAACCTTACCGCCGCTCATTGTTAAACAAGCGTTCTGGCTCCAGTTATGCTGGGCGCTGCCGCCAAGGAGATTTGCTATATGTCCACCATTTACTGTGATATAATGGGTACCGGTGCAGGTAAGACCGCTACCGCCAGTAGCGCGCTGACGGCTGCCGCCGATAACATAGAGAAAATCGCCGCTGTTTACAGTAATATGCGAATCAAGAGTGGCGTCAAATGAATTTTCAGGGCTTTGCCAGCCACCTACAACGTAAAGACCGCTTTTTTCACCATCAAGATGGGTAGTTACAACATTTTCGCCAAAGGTGATGTGATTGTAACGCGCAACGCAGTTGAGCGTACCCGTATATTCAATAGTAATGTTTTCAAACGTCGTATCACCGCTTAAAATATAGCGAAGATTTTTGGCAAATACAAGTTTTGCGCCTTTTTCGCCATAATCAGTGGTTGCATCCTTTGTTGTCACAACAAAAGGCACTGAGTGATTGATTTCGGTTACAATAGAAGGCATTGTATATTCATCGGTTATAACGATATACGCCTTTTCCGCACCGGATTTTTCGGCATAGCGGCAACCTTGTGTAAATGTTTTTACCGCGTTATCGGCACTTGTGCCGTCTGCGCCGTCATCGCCAGTGACAGAATTTACATAAAAATATGCCTCATCTGCCGCAAAAGTTGCAGTAGTGAAAGCTGTCACAAATGCCATAAGTACAAAAAGCATTGCAAATAATCTTTTCATAAGACACCTCGTTAATATGGGATGTACTAATTATAACATATAAAACGGTATTGTGATACAAAATTCTATACAAATTTTACAAAAATTCGTATAATTATTGAAAAAACAAAAATCAAGTGATAAAATGCTATCTGTGAGTTCGAAACCTTCCTCACGTAAAACAAAACTAAAGGAGAACTAATATGAACAAAAGGGTTAAATATATTAGTTATGCGGCTCTTATTGCTGCACTCTACATGTTGCTGACGTATATCGCAGCTGCAATGGGACTTTCAAGCGGCGCTGTGCAAATCCGCTTTTCCGAAGCGCTTTGCGTGCTTCCCTACTTCACCGCGGCGGCAGTTCCGGGGGTTACAATAGGCTGTTTGCTTGCTAACATCATCACGGGTTGCGCGCTATGGGATATTGTTTTTGGTACGGTTGCAACGCTTATCGGTGCCGTTTTGGCAAGACTGCTCCGAAAAAACAAGTGGCTTGTTCCGCTTCCAAGTGTGCTTTCAAACGTGACGATAGTTCCGTTTGTGCTTATGTTTGTCTACAACGCAGAAGAGGCATATCCGCTTTTACTTTTGACAGTTGGAGCAGGCGAAGTTATTTCGATATACGGACTTGGAATGCTTCTTTTAACTGCGCTTGAAAAAAGAAGAATATTTATATAAAAAAGTCGTCCTTTCGGACGACTTTTTTTAATGGTTCATAAATCTTGCAAGAAATTCCTTTGTTGCTTCTTCTTTTGGATTGCCAAAAAGCTGCTCCGGTGTGCCGTCCTCGCAGATTACGCCGTCTTTCATAAAGACTACGCGCGAAGAAACGTCGCGTGCAAATGCCATTTCGTGTGTTACGATAAGCATTGTCATGCCGCTCTTTGCGAGATCGCGCATAACCGAGAGAACTTCGCCGACCATCTGCGGGTCAAGCGCGCTTGTAGGCTCGTCAAAAAGCAGAATTTCGGGATCCATCGCAAGTGCTCTTGCAATTGCTACACGCTGTTTCATACCGCCTGAAAGCTGTGCAGGCTTTGCGTTTATGTACGGATCCATGCCGACATGCGTGAGGAACTTCATTGCGTTTGCTTCTGCTTCCTCTTTAGATCGTTTAAGCACCTTCATCTGCCCTATCATGCAGTTTTTAAGCACTGACATATTATTGAACAGATTGAAAGACTGGAACACCATACCTACCTTTGAGCGATAAGTGGCAGGATTTACTTTTTTATCGGTAATATCTCTGCCGTTGTAAAGAATAGCGCCCGAAGTCGGCTCTTCAAGCAAATTGATGCATCGAAGCAAGGTGGACTTGCCGCTACCCGATGCGCCGATAATTGTTGTTACGTCACCGGAATGAACGTTAAAGTCGATATCGGTGAGCACCTTATGAGTGCCGAAGGATTTTGAGAGATGCTTTATTTCAAGAATCGGTGCGCTCATCTGAAATCCTCCTTTGTTTTCTTTTTATCAGGGAAATTATAAGTGCCGCTTGTAAGTGCAAGCGTATCGGTGGTAGCAAGGTCATAGTGGCCGTTATCACCAAGTGTCTTTTCAAGCTTGCGAAGGAGTACGGATGTAACCATTGTCATGGTGAGATAAATCGCCATAACGATAGTTGCAGACTCGAAGAATGTGTAAAGCGCGCCTGCCGCCGCCTTGTGAGTGAAGAAAAGGTCGCTTATCGAGATAACCGAAAGCACTGATGTATCCTTGATATTGATGATATAGTTATTGCCAATCTGCGGAATGATAACGCGGAATGTCTGCGGCAGAATAACATGAATCATTGTCTGTACGTGAGTCATACCGATAGCCTTTGCGCCCTCCGTCTGTCCAACGTCAATGGACATGATACCGCCGCGGACTGTTTCTGCCATATACGCGCCCGTATTGATAGAAACGATAAAGAATGCAGCCGTCCACATACCCATCTGGATACCGAACACCATCCTTGCGCCGTAGTAGATAAACACCGCCTGAACAATCATAGGTGTACCGCGGAAAATCTCAACATATGCGCGAAGAATTGCGCGGACAATGGCGAGAACAACTCTCTTGAAAATTGAGTCGCGCTTTTTGTCAACCGGTATAGTCTGCACAATACCAACCAAAAAACCGATTACACAACCGAAGAAGGTGCCCACGATTGAAATGAGCAATGTAGTGCCTGCACCGGTAAGATATGTAGTGCCAAAACGGTCAATAAGTTTTACAATATTGTCAATAAACGAGCTTCCCTTTACTTCCTGATAAATAAAATCGGGATTTAAGGTAATAGCCGCGTGCATTGAACTGTCAAAGTTTTTAAATGTGAATTCCTTGTTCATTCCAAGTGAAAGTTTTTCGATCTCGGAATTGAAGGACTCAAGAAGCAAGTTTCCCTTGACGGTAGCAAGGCAAATTGCACCGTCATCGGCAGAAGAATAGTTGCCATCGGTACCGTAAAAATCAAGCATTGCAAGCTCGGAATAGTTTGCAACCGCGGCTTTTGCATAAGCGCGGTCTACAATTGCCGCATCGCACTCGCCGCTAACAATAGCGTCAAGCATTTCGGACATTTCGGCAAATTCCTTAACTGTTACATCCTTTATTTCCAAAGCGCAATCAGCATATTCCGGTATAGCATAAACAGCTGCACCGGCAAGGTCGCCGACTGCTGTTGCAGCTGCAAAATTGCCACCCGCCTTTACAAGCGTTACGGTATTGTTATAGTAATACGGTTTTGACAAGTCAACCTTTTCTGTGTCAAGTTCAAAACCTGACATAAGTACGTCAACGGTGCCGTTTTCAAGTGCTTTTAATCCCTCGTCGCTATCGAGCTTTACAAGTTCAAGCGAGAAATCACATTTGTCGGCAAGACGGCTTGCGACGATAACATCATAGCCGTATGCATACTTCTCAGAATTCGAAATCTTTACGAGCTTTGCATTATTGTCCTTATCCTGCTCCCATGAAAAAGGAAGATTATCAGCGGTGATACCAAACTTTACGGTTTCTGCAGTTTCGTTTGCTAAAATACCAAGCGAAAATGAGAAAACAAGCAGGGCCACAAGGACAATGGCAGAGAGTTTTTTAATCAAAATTACAACTCCTAACATCACAAAGTGACGGAGTTTCCTCCGTCACTCTATGTACTTTAAATTATTCTGCGAGAGGCTGAACAGAAATAGCTTCAGCCATGAGGTCGTTGAAGTCGCTTGCGGTCATAGTTGCAAGAACTGCATTGATGGCATCAAGCATTTCGGTATTACCCTTCTGAACGGAGATACCGATGTTGATGTCTTCATCGGAAACGGTGTAGTCGCCTTCGGTGCCGTAGAAGTCGAGAAGCTTGAAATTGTCATATGCTACGAGAGCAGCCTCGCCGGTAGGACGGTCGGTAACTACTACATCACAGGTGCCTGCGTTAAGAGCTACGAGCATGTTAGGTGCAGTTTCCTGTGCGGGAAGCATATTAACTTCAGGAATCTGTCCGAGGCAGTGGTCATACCAGATAGTACCAAGCTGAGAGGTACCGGTTGCGCCCTTGAGGTCAGCAATGCTGGTTGCAGAAGCGAATGCACTGTCATTCTTAACGAGAGTTACGATTGTTGCATAGTAGTAGGGAGTGGAAAAGTCAACCTGCTCAAGGCGATCAGCAGTGATGGACTGACCTGCGATAACAGCGTCAACAGTACCAGCCTGAAGTGCAGGAATAAGAGAATCCCAGTCAAGCTTTACGATTTCGAGGTCCCAGTTGTTCTCTTCTGCAATCTTCTTTGCGATGATTACGTCATAGCCGTATGCAAACATATTTGTGTCTGCAATAGCAACTGCGCCGTTAGCATCAGTTTCCTGTGCCCAGTTGTAGGGAGCGTAAGCACATTCCATTGCTACACGGAAAACCTTTTTCTCGGTGTCAGGTGTGTTGTCAACTACCTCTGCAGTAGTATTGTCTACTACCTCTGCGGTGGTTTCTGCAACGGTTTCAGCGGGGGTTCCGCATGCGCAGAAAGCAAACAGCATAAGCGCGCTGAGTGCAAGTGCAAGAATCTTTTTCATTGTAAGTTTCTCCTTTAAAATATATAAATAAATTTTGCTTTAGCAATAAAAAAGCCATGTCTTTTTCACAAAAATGAAAAGTGACATGGTAAGAGAATATACCACCGACAGCTCCCCACTTTCGTGACAGTCCGTATCATATTATGATACGCCCCAGCAAATCTTGACTATGCGGCAGTCAAAACGCTTCGGCATCTTTCCCTTTCGTGCACCGGTGCCGTCCCTTTTTTATGCATTACTGATGAAAAATGCGCCTCTATCTATGTGACTACATTAGATTAGCACAATAAATCATATTTGTCAATAGAAAACTAAAAAATAAAGGGCATTTCTGCCCCTTATTTTACTTATTGTAGTATTTGCGTATTTCTGCATTGGTTTCGTCTATCAGTCTATCCAGTTCTTTGGGAGGAAGTTTCTTGCCGAGATCGGTTATTCTCTGACGAAGCACATAGCCGTTTCTGTTGCGCATCGCATCAAAGTTGAGTCCTTCACCGTTTTCGTCTTCTGCTTCCGGAATAACTGCTTTTACAAGCTTATCAATGATAGCTTTCGGATAGCGCTTGTCAAGGAACAAGTCCTCAAACACGGTATTCTTTGTAACTACGGGGACAAACTTGTCATCATCGGCAACAGATACCTTTACAGTAAGGCGGATGTCACGGCTGGATGCAGCAGCACTTATCTCATAGTCGCCGCCAATTCTGCGAAAGTCCTTGACATTTACATCATAAACAGAGAATGCGCGGTCGCAAAGTTCAAACACAACTTCCTTTTCTTCGCCGGGAGCAAGCTCGATCTTATCAAATCCAACAAGCCAACGTACAGGGCGCGCAAAACCGTATGCGCTTTCGCCAATATATGTTGAGGTAATTGGGTGCGGACAAGCAGATGCATAAAGTTCAACAACTTCCTTACCGCATACATCCCCGACGTTTTTCACTGTTACACGCACAGTGTTTTTATCTGCCTTAATTGAAGTGTATTCAAACTTTGTATAAGAAAGTCCGTGGCCAAACGGGAAAAGAACGTCCATCTTGCGCTTATCGTACCAGCGATAGCCAACATAAATGTCTTCTCCGTAGAAGCAGTTGTCACCATCACCCGGGAAGTTGAGATATGCAGGGTTATCCTCAAAGCGAATGGGGTGTGTTTCGGCAAGTTTGCCGGAGGGATTAACTTTTCCAAACAGAATTCTTGCAACTGCACCGCCGAGCGCCTGACCGCCAAGATACGCATGGAGCAACGCGGGGATCCTATCTACCCAAGGAAGCTCGTTTGGGCTGCCTGCCATAAGCACGACAACTACATTATCGCATGCCGCCGCTACAGCTTCGATAAGCTTGTTGTGAGCGGGCGGAAGTTTCATGTGTCTGCGGTCGCGTCCTTCCGTCTCATAAGAATCGGGCATACCGGCAAAAACAACTGCTCTGCCGCATTTCTTTGCCACATCCACTGCTTCAGCGATAAGTTCATCATTTGTCTCATGCTTTTCATCATAACCTGCTGCAAATGCGATTTCGCAACCGTTTTCTGCAGTTATGTATTCTGTAATGTCATCGACAAACAAAGGTTCTACATGGCTTGAGCCGCCACCCTGGAAACGCGGCTTCTTTGCAAATGTACCGATAACCGCGAGAGGCTTTCCGCTTTCGAAAGGAAGTACACTATTATCATTTTTGAGAAGCACCATGCACTCCTCCGCCGCTTTTGCTGCAGCTTTGTGATGCTCTTCTGCAGAGAAAGTGCCCTTTGTCTCAGCAGGAAGATGACGGAGAATAACACGAAGAACATTGGCAACGGAGTTGTCAATTTGTTCCATTGTGATTTCGCCGTTTCTGTACGCCTCAAGAACTTCTTCAACGCGGACTCCCTGGCACGGAGGCATTTCTACATCGGTGCCTGCCTTGTATGCGTTAACGCGAGTGCTTATAGCATTCCAGTCGCTCATAACATAGCCGTCAAAGCCCCACTTGCCGCGAAGCACATCGGTAATAAGCTCACCGTTTTCGCCCGCATACTCGCCGTTTACACGGTTGTATGAATGCATAACGGTCTGCACATTTGCTTCTCTTACTGCCATTTCAAAAGAAGGCAGATAAATTTCATAAAGTGCGCGCTCAGAAACAATTGCATTTGTTGAAAAACGTCTTGTTTCCTGATTATTTACAAAGAAATGCTTTGCGCATGCTGCTACGCCCTCTCCCTGCAAGCCCTTGATAAATCCGCTTGCCATTTTACCTGAAAGATATGGGTCCTCGGAATAATACTCAAAATTTCTTCCGCATGTGGGGGAGCGTTTGATATTCATACCGGGGCCAAGGAGAATCGAAACCTGCTCTGCTCTGCACTCCTTGCCGATATTTGCGCCTACTTTGCCGGAGAGGGACGGATCCCAAGAGTTAGCCATTGCAGCGGCAGGGGAAAACAGGTTGC
>SVRG01000071.1 GCA_015064965.1 Oscillospiraceae bacterium | reverse complement strand
CTGCGGGGATATTTACGAACAGTGTTGGGAAGGTCATTGAAGTTTGCAAGCTCGGTACCTGCGCTGATAGCAGAAAACTGGCTCTTAACCAAAACTTCGTCAGCCTTGATTGCGGGCAGGTCGATATCGCGAAGTTCAACCACGCCGGGCGCCATAAGAAACATAGCCTTATTAGTCATGATAGTCCTCCAAAAATTTAAAATGTTTCACTAATCACAATATAATATTTTTTAAAAGTTTTTTCAAGGCAGAATTTTGCATATAATCGCAACTATTCTGCTATAAATATATGTAGAAAAGTGTTGACAAATCTGCGGCGCGTGATAGAATAGTTATTATCACGTCAAAAAGAGGCACAGTATGAAAAAGAACAGTATAGTATCCATTTTGGTTTTGTTTTTGACTGCTATAATCTGGGGACTTGCGTTTCCGTTTCAGAGTATAGCGGCAAATTATGTAAGCACATTTTGGTTTAACGGCATCAGATTTTTTGTAGGCGCACTGTCGCTTATACCGGTGGTGCTTATTTTTGAGCGCGAAAAGATTACAAGCGAGCAGTGGAAAAAGCTGATAATTACCTCATCTCTTTGCGGTTTTATTCTGTTTGCGGCATCGGCTTTGCAGCAGATTGGTATAACGCTTACAAAAAGTTCGGCAAAATCCGCATTTATCACAGGTCTTTACATGGTGTTTGTTCCGTTTTGCGGAATATTTATGAAAAAGAGAATCCGAAAAGAATCATGGATAGGCGCCGCTGCCGCTGTTGTTGGTCTTTATTTCGTTTGTTTTGCCAACGGTGCAGAAAACGCACAGCTTGGCGACCTTGTGGTGCTTGTCGGTGCGTTTTTCTGGACAGCTCATATTGTTTGCATTGACACTTTTGCAAGCGATTGCCCATCGCTCAAGTTTTCACTTTTTCAGTTTATAGTTTGCGGAGCGTTGAATATTGCCGTGGCACCGTTTTTTGACGGCGCACTTACACTTTCGCCCGAGTTTTGGCAAAACGCGCTCATTCCGATTCTCTATTGCGGAATTTTCTCTGTCGGAGTGGCTTATACCTGCCAGGTAATCGGTCAGCGCGGAACCGAGCCTGCGCTTGCATCAATTATTCTTTGCACCGAGTCGGTATTTGCCGCAATTGGTGAGCCGATTATTGATAAAGCGTCAACACCCCTGCCGCTTCTTGGCTACATGGGCTGCGCACTCATTTTTATTGGTATATTGCTCTCGCAAATGAAGATATTTAAAAAATAACAAAAAGCCATGCATCGCATGGCTTTTTTAGTTTGGGTGGTGTTAATTCGTTACAGCAAACTTTACGGCGGTTTTTATATTGACTAAAATTCTTATCTTTGCTAAAATATAGAAAAAATCAATGCGAGGTGCGTTATGGAAAGAATAATGACTTATGAAACCTTAAGAAGTTTCACTTATGTAAACGATAATGTTTGTAAAAAGCCTATCCGCGGTATAGTGATACAGTTCTTCGGCCTTGGCAACCAGACAAGACACCCCACCGACACTGTTGAGGGTGAATATTATGGTGAAAAGGGAATTTTGTACATTTATCCGTATAATAACCCATGGTGCTGGATGAACAAACAGGCTGTTGACTTTACCGATGAGATCATTGATGTTCTCATCGAAAAATATGGACTTGACGAAAACATTCCGATAGTTTCCACCGGCGGCAGCATGGGCGGTCAGGGCGCGCTTGTTTATATGGCATATGCAAAGCGCAAACCCGTTGCCTGCGTTACAAATTGCCCCGTATGCGATGTTGTTTTTCATTACACCGAGCGCGACGACCTTCCGCGCACACTTTACAGCGCGGTTTACGGAATAGAGGGAACGCTTGAAGACGGTCTTAAATCAATATCGCCGCTTCATCTCGTTGATAAAATGCCAAAATCCAAGTATCATCTCTTCCATTGCATGGAGGATAAATCGGTAAATATCCACAGCCACTCCGAAAAGTTTATTGAGGCAATGCGTGCGGCAGGTCATACCGTTACATATGATACTGTACCGGACAGAGGACACTGCGCACTTACACTTGAAATGAAAAAACTCTATGCTGAATATATTGTAAAAGCAATTGAGGAGGCAAATCATGACTGATAAGTTTAAAAATCCGATCTTAAAAGCCGGCGCAGACCCGTTTGTGGTATTCTGGCATGACAAGTATTATTATGTCTACAGCAACGCCGATGCATCTGTAGAGGTGAGCGTTGCCGATAACATTCATCACATTACAAGGGATGGTAAATGTGTCTTTAAACCCGAAGAGGGCAAGGAATACTCAAAGCATCTCTGGGCACCCGAGCTTCACGAGATCAACGGCGAGTGGTACCTCCACGTTGCGTGCGATGACGGCGACATGACACATCACCGTATGTTTGTATTGAAATCCAAGGACGGTACTCCGGACGGCGAGTATGAAATGGTTGGCAAAATCACCGATGAAACAGATTGCCTTGCAATTGACGGCACTGTTATCCAAAAGGACGGTGAGCTTTACTATGTGTGGTCCGGCTGGGAAGAGGGCGCAACTGCGTACATTCCCCATGACCAGTGCATTTTCATTGCAAAGATGAAGTCGCCCACTGAAATTGAGGGCAAGCGAGTGCTGCTTTCACGCCCGGACTATGATTGGGAAAAGCATGGCAGCGGACCTGCAGGGAACGGAAAAATTCATCCTTGCGTAAATGAAGGACCGCAGATCCTCTATAAGGACGGTACAATTCACATTGTATATTCTGCGTCGCACAGTCGTACACGCCACTATTGCCTTGGTATTCTTACATATCGCGGCGGCGACATTATGGATGTGGCAAATTGGACAAAGTGCGACCATCCTGTTTTCTCTGAGAGTGAGGGAACACACGGTACAGGCCACTGTTCGTTTGTAAAAGCGCGTGACGGCAAGACCGATTTTATCGTTTACCACGCAATGCTCACCACCGAGGGCGGCTGGTCAACAAGAGGAGTTCGCGCACAGCCTTTCACATGGGACGGCGATATGCCCGTGTTTGGAAAAGCGGCAACTCCCGAAGAGGATGTAGAAATCCCGGTATAAAATGAAATTCACTTTGTGTTCTTATAAAAACGCACATCAAGCGATGTGCGTTTTTATATAGTTTGGTGGCTGTCATTGGTTAACCTGGACGCAATAATAAGAGCTGCTAGGAGATAATCGTTGACATGATTTCAAAAAAATGCTATAATACTCTCGTCACACAATCTAATATATTGCTATTATGGGAAA
Organism: Oscillospiraceae bacterium; assembly: GCA_015064965.1. GTDB lineage: Bacteria > Bacillota > Clostridia > Oscillospirales > CAG-272 > UMGS902. The sequence continues at coordinate 7,341 of SVRG01000071.1, read as the reverse complement.
CATATCATGGTAAAAGGTGTTTCTCTTTTTCCTTATCCCATAGTGGCAAGGTTGTGTGACGACAATAAGAGACACGCTTTTACGGTGCGTCTCTTATTAGAGGCGCACTTTTTTTGAGGAGGACATTAATATGAAGTTAAAACAGCTTGCAGTTATCACGATTCTTCTTTCTATGCTATTAAGTTTATGTGTACCACTCAGTGCGGCAAATGCCAACATAGTCATTAATGGCGTTGATATAGGTTATGGGAATGGTGATTATTTTACAAAGAATGGTCAGTCATGCCGAAATAGTTATTGGTATAACGGTAGATGCCACAAAAACGATGTATGTGTAGCTACCACCCATTCTAAATGTAATTGTATGAGATATTGGCCAACTGGCAACCCCAGTACTTGTCAGGTGGATTTGCTTTCATCTCAGTGCATGGCATTTGCTAGGTATTGTCAATGGCGTGCATATGGAACGTTTTATACCAGCAGTAACACGTCAAAGTTTACAGATTTGACCGGAAGAATAAAAAACTGTACTGCTGCTGATTTGAAAGCTAAGCTTCGTGGATGCGCTCCGGGTACACATGTAAGAACGTCCGATGCAGGTTACCATTCTGTTGTTATTGTGTTTGCAACGGATTGGGGAGTAAATCTTGCAGATGCCAATTATGATGGCTACTGTAACATACGTGTTCGCGATCTCTCTTGGGCTGAATTTGCAACATATATGAATAGTAAGGGCGGAATTTTGTATTCTGCCTCATATAGTGCTGCAACTACAACTCCTCCTGTAGTTACTACTCCTACGGTATCTAATGATTATCACGAATGTGATAATTGCGTTTCTGTAACAAAAGGCGGTTATGTTGATGTTTATAGCGTTTTAAATGTGAGAACCGGTCCCAGTACAAATTATGAAAAAGCATATACTTTGCCAAACGAAACGTCTGTTGAGATTAAAACCGAATGTAACGGTTGGTATGAGATAAAAACTGCTGGCGGTGATGGTGGATGGGTTGCCGGTAATTATATTACTATAACCTATCCGGAGCCTAATAAAGTTGATGATAGATATCCGGTTCCGTTTAAATGTAAAACACTTAACGGATACATGGACAACCTCTATGATGATGTAAACGGAAACAGAGTAAAAGGTGCATACATCGCTGAAGCAGATGAGTGCATAATACATACTGTCTTTACAAACGGCTGGGTAAAGGTAGAATATCCAGGTGCAAAAGGTCAAGTTGTGAGATATGCTCATCTTGAGGAATTTTTGGATCCGTCATATGTTCCTACTATAACTACCGCAACAGTAAAATCGAATGTATATACTGGAAGCGATATGTCAAAGTACTACGGATATATAGATTCGGGCGATACGGTTGTAAAGGTGGGAAGTTCCGGCGCATATACTCTTGCTATATATCCTATAACCAACGGCTATAAACTTGGTTGGACATTGCTTTCGGAAGAAGCAAATTCTTCTTCAAGTGGTGTTGTCCTGTTTAATGGTCATACATATCATCTTTATAACAACGCGAAGACGTGGGAAGAAGCTAAATTAGCTTGCGAAAGATTAGGCGGACATCTTGTTACGATTACCTCCAAAGAAGAACAAGAGTTTATTGCTTCATTAATTGATAGTTTTGGTAGTCAAAAACAGTATTGGCTCGGTGCTTCAGATAGTGCAAGAGAAGGAACTTGGAAATGGGTTACCGGAGAAAAATGGAGCTATACCAATTGGGATAGAGGCATGCCTGATAATAACGGCGGTACAGAGCACTATTTACAGATATACAATTATTCTAATCCTGGGGTGAAGGGAAGTCAACGGTTAAAATGGAATGATATAACGGTTGATAATTATCGTGTGACACAACCAGATTTCTTTAGAACCCAATATATTGGATTTATTTGTGAGTGGGAACCATCTCAAGGCTCAAGCGGCGACGCTTCTCAAAATTCAAGCGTCACTATAGAAGTCAGAGATTCTGTTACAAGCAAGCTTATCCCGAACGCCCAGATTTATTTGGATGTGGCAAATGATTCGCAGGCAGGAGATTTTTATACTCTTGATAGCGGAAAAAAGACTTTTAACAATGTAACTTTCCCAATATACGAGATTCTTGCTAATGCAACGGGATATAATTCAACAGATTCATCCAAGTCAAATGTTTCATATCCATCCAATGGCAAAATCGTATTTAAGCTTACACCTAAAAAGACTGTAGGTACCTCGGATTCTAAGTATACATCAACCAGCACTTCTTATTCTACAACACCTAATGATGTTTTAAAGAACTTAAAGATCGATACAAACGAGATGTTGCAAAATATAGATTGCGGTTATCATACTATAAAAGGCCCAAGTATAACGATTTTTGGTAAGACATTCTATTTGTTTGAATATAATGCAAAACTCAACTTTAAGTTTAAAGGCATTCCGGTTTCTGCTACTGTAGACATGGATTCAAAAACGATTAAGTTTTTGATAGGATTCAAAGATTATAACGGTACTGCGAACATCGGTCAGTCATATAATCCCAACTCAAAAACGTATTGGTCGCAGTCTTATCAGCAGGTTAAATCCATGTATCAGGATATCACCGGCAAAAAGGTAGATACTACAAAGCTTTGGAACAAGTTCAGTTCTATAAGAGGTGAATTAAAAGGTTTCGAGTGCGATATGATTGTTAAGGCAAAATGCTATGTTGGCGGTTATATCGAGTTAAGCTACGAAACCGGTAAGGCTAAATTTTCAGAGGGCGGTTTGATATTTGAAGCAAGCATAGGTGGCGATTTCCCGGCAAGGGTTCCCGGTTTCCCTCTTGCGTATGTTACAATGGGATTGGAGGCATCTCTGAACGGTGGCATAACCGTTGCGTATGAGAATAAGATTTCTATAGAGTCAAAACTCAAAGCAGAATTAGCGGCGAATATCGGAATCGGTCTCGGATGGGAAAAGACATACATCGAAGCAGGTGTGATAGGAACATTAGGAGCAAATATACATGCCGGAAGTGGAAAGTTCGCAAACAACATCACTACGCCATTCTCTGTATATTTGAAGGGGGAAGTATATGCTGATGGAAAAGCCCTCGGTTTTAAATTGTTTAATAAAAAATGGAGTTTAGGCGATCCTGTTCAATTGTATCCTTCCAATAATGTATCATTGATGTCGCTTGTGGACGAAGATATAATAACATCGAAAGCGCTTATTGCGAACGCTTCACCGATATCAAGAGATTATCTGAATGACGCTTCGCTATTCTCTGTAAATGACAGTGATAAGATTTATAGCGATACAAGCATATATCCGTATAATGCGCCTGTGTTGACAACACTTAGTGATGATAATATGTTGTTTGTATGGGTTGATGACCTTGGCGCCAAAAATGATGTAAACAAAACATCACTTATGTATAGTGTTTTTGACGGTGAAAGCTGGAGCGAAGCTGCGGAAATTTTTGAAACGGGAACGTACAACGATTACGCGGCAATATATAACAACAACGGTACTGTACATTTAGTATGGCTTAAGGGTAAGACAGAATTACCGGAGGACGCAGCCCTTGAAGAATTGCTTGCAGACACCGAGCTGTTTTATACTTGTTATAAAGACGGCGAGTTCTCTTCACCTGCTATGATAACAGACAACAATTATTATGAATCGCAATACAAGGTTTTTGAAAGCAACGGTAATATTGCGGTTGCATGGGTTGAGAATTCAGAAAATGACCCGTTTTTGTCTAGCGGAACAAACAGTATTTATTTAAAAGAATGCGTGAATGGTGTATGGAGTGAAGAGCAACTTGTATGTAGCACATCGGATACAGTCAATGAGCTTGAAATATATCATTGTGATAACAAGTTTGTGTGCGCTTATACTTTGAACAATTCTGAAAACGAGCTTACCATTTATCTTAACACAGATAAAACTGTAAGCGGCTATAAGTTGCGCTATTATGACGGAAAATTATACTACATTTCCGACAACGGTATTGTTGAGTATAATACTTCAACTCAAGAAGTTGCTGAAACAGGTCTTGGCGGTGTAACTAATTTCAGCATCCATGACGGAAATATATATGCACTGGTTGGCAGTGGTTTGACATGTGAACTTTATGAAAGTATAAATGTAAACGGAGAGTTTTCGGACTGGACTCAGGTTACTGAATTTGATAAATACATTCGTAATTATTCTGTAACAACCGATATGAGCGGCGAACCGGTTTATGCACTCAATCTTGTTGATATTGTTCTTGATGATGAAGTATACGGACTTGCCGAACTTGTTGTATGCAAAGCAACTGGCATAAGCGCTTTACGCACTTCAGCTGTGTATTATGATAATGCAGATTTGGTTGCTTCGGGTATATTGCCTCTGTCAATTGATGTTGTCAATACTGGAACAACTGAGATTAATACTCTTAATGTGAAAGTTTTTGATGCAGAAGGAGCAGAAATTTCCAGCGGTTTGATTAATACAAATATTGCTCCCGGTACAGCAACAACAGTAACGTATAATTACTTTTTACCCTCTGTAATTGAAAAATCCGAAATCAAAGTAACTGTTACAAGTAGCACAAATGAGAAAAAACTCGAGGATAACAGCATGACAACTGTTATCGGATATGCAGATGTTGTGTTGAGTGGACTTAGCGTAGAAAAGAACGTGTCGGGTGCGACTGTAAGTGGTGTTTTAACAAACAGCGGATTTTCTACTGCGGAAAATATTACTGTTTCTGTATATGATTCAAGCAATCTTGAAAATGCGATATCCACTATAAAGGTTTCTGATATTAATGCGGGTTCAAAGAGCAATTTTGTTTTTGATATTCCTGCACAATATTTGACATTGGAAGATAAAACTAACATGTATGGTCTTGTCTTTAAAGCGATTAGTGATAGTGAAGAATCGGATTATGCAAATAATTCTGACAAAATAGTATTTGGCGAACTTACAGAGTATACGGTTACTTTCATCGATGGTGATTATATTATAAATGTTTTAGGTATCGATGATTTTGAAACCTATACGCCGAGCAAGCCAGGATATATTTTTGATGGTTGGTATGCAAGCCCAGATTTCTTTGAAGATAGTAAGATTACATATATTTCTTCCGATGTTTCTGAGAATATTATTCTTTTCGCAAAGTGGATAAACTGTGATATTAATAGTGATGCATCATTAACCGTATCTGATGCCGCACTTATTATTAAGCAGTTGCTCAGTAACAAGCATGAAAAGTATCCGGATACTGATAACGACAATAAGTTTACTCTTCTCGATATTATGCGAATAATAAGAACAATAGTAAACTGATGTTTCGATAAAAAACAAAATAAAAACACAAAAATAAAGCCTGTCATTGACAGGCTTTATTTTTGTGCTAAAAATGAGAAAAAGTGGTAAAAACCAAGTTTTGATTATCTGATTATGCCAGTTTTCTTAAAACTTTTATAATGCTCCAAAGCATTGTCAAAACGCCGATTATTGCAAAAAACGCAACAACTTCGCGTGGGATTTCTCCCTTGACGTTTACCGAAACAAGAGGATTTTCATCCTTCTTTTTGCGACGCAAAGAGAGTGTAAAATCAAATCTGCGCGTCAGGTTTGCAAAGAATTTGCACCATGTATTTTTAAGTTTTTCAACAACGTTTTTCATGCTCTCACTCTCCTTTTGTTTTATTGTATCAAAAAAACAAATTTTTTTCAACACTTAGAGGCGAAAAAATTAAAAAGGTCTTTTATTTTTTTAGTCATTCATGTATAATAATAACAATATATATAGTACAGATTTAGTTTAAGGAGAATTTAAACTTGACTCTGTACTCACCGTTTTTTTTGATGCTGTTTTTGCCGGCTTCGGCGGCGATTTACAATGTTATACCAAAGAGGGTAAAGACGGCGGTGCTATGCGTTTTTAATATTCTTTTTTGTGCCTTCGCCGCCGGCAGATACTTTTTTGTTTTGCCGCTGCTTGCGGTTGCGGCATATTTGCTTTCGTTTGCCGGTAAAGGTGGCGCATATGTTTGCATGGCGCTTTTGCCGCTGCTTAGATTTTGCGGTGTAAACGCATTTGGTGTTTCTTTTTTTATTTTGCGCGCAGCAGGATATATTTATGACGGCAAATGCGAAAAAAGTTTTTTTAAAGTCTTTGCTTTTCTTACATTTTTTCCATGCGTGGCTGCAGGACCTCTTGCAAAATATGCCGACATTGAAAAAGGTTTTGACAGCACGGCAGATTATGCGAAAATTTCGCGAGGTATACTGCTTGTACTTTCCGGAGCCTTGAAAAAACTTTTCTTCGCTGACGCTCTCTTTGCGGCATTTGACATTTTCTTTAGCGGAGCAACTTCGCTTTCGGCAGTTTTTGCACTTGTTTCATATTCACTTTACATATATTTTGATTTTTCAGGATGTAGTGACATGGCAAGGGGAATCGCATGGATGCTTGGCTTTGAAGTGCCGAAAAACTTTGATTTTCCCTATATGTCAAAAAGCATCAGCGAATTCTTTCGCAGGTGGCATATCACTCTTGGAAGATGGCTTTTTGAATATGTGTATCTGCCGCTTGGAGGAAAAAGGCACGGCAAAGTCCGCATGGTGGTTTCACTGTTTTTTGTGTGGTTGATAAGTGCACTTTGGCACGGATTTTGTTCATCGTATCTTGTATGGGGTGCGTACTTCTTTTTGATTTCTTTACTGGAAAAGATGTTTTTCAAAACCGGTATCGGACGTCTTGGTACTGTGTTACTTGTGCTCTTTGGCTGGGTGTTCTTTTTCTCAAAAACTCCCATGGATGCCGCCGCTTTTTTCTGTCGTCTTTTCTCGCTCGGTGACACTTTGCTGTATTCCCGCGCAGATATATATAACTCGCTTCGGCATGCTCCGTTTCTGTTGCTTGCCGCAGTGTGCGCAACTCCGCTTTTGCACCGCGCATTATGCGCAGTTTATCAAAAAGTACGTATTGCGGTTTACATTTGCGCTCCACTCGCGTTTGTGCTTGTGCTTTCGTGCCTTGCGATTGGTGGGCATAAGCCTTTTCTGTACGCAACTTTTTGAGGTGGCGGCATGGAAAAGATTTTTGTGAGATTTTTCTTTGCGACTTCAATGTTGCTTTTGATGTGGGCAACTCTATTTTCCGGTACCGAATATATTGAAAATGAAAACAGATATGCAAATAAGTTTTCTTTATCATCGCCGGACGGCTATTTTACAGACCGACTTCCTTTCAGAGAGGTGCTTTTAAAACTCAATAGAAATATCGCGCTTTTTCTTGGTAAAAATGAGTTTTCAAAAGCATTTTTTGGCAAAAACGGCTATGTTTTTTCAAATGA
>SVRG01000070.1 GCA_015064965.1 Oscillospiraceae bacterium | reverse complement strand
CACGCAAGGGTGAAACTCCCGTGGAGCTGATACGCTGTCAGCCGTTTGATGACTTCCCAACAGAAAATCGGGGTGTCGAGGACAAATAGATTTTCTTGAAATAAGGTCAAACGGCAAGACGGGTCATCAGAACGGGAGTATTGTTTATATCTTTCCGACCTTAATTCTGTTTTATCGTTTGACCTCCTACATAGGTGAAAGCCTAAAATTTCAAAGGAGGTCTATTTAATGGATAACAAGACTACATTCAAACGGGGCGATATGTTTTATGCGGATATGCCGCAGGGTGTCGGCTCCGAGCAATCGGGATACCGACCCGTAATCATTTTGCAAAACGACGTGGGCAACAAACACAGCACCACAGTTATCGTAGCGCCCCTTACAAGCGTTTCTCACGCCAAAGCAAAATTACCTACCCACTACACTATGAAAGCCGAAAGCGGCCTTGAGAAGCCGTCTATCGTGCTTTTAGAGCAAATACACACCATCGACAAGCAAAGGCTTCAAAAGTACATCGGTAAAGCAAGCGACAAAGCACTTGCGGGCATTGAGTATGCTCTTGCAATCAGCTTGGGGTTTATCGACCCTGTAACAAAAACAATCGAAATCGGTCTGTGTAGCACCTGCAAGGATTTACTCTCCAGAGCAGGTGCTTTTTCTATTGAAAGCAAAAACACCGCCTGTACCTGTTCCCGTTGCGGTTTTTCCAAGGGGACAGTGTTTAAGGTCACACAGAAACGGTAGGTGTGGTTATGTATAACTTCAAAGAAATCTATCACACCGTTTTGAAAGAGTATCCCGACATTATGACGGTGGACGAAATGAGCAAAGCATTGGGTATCAGCTCAAAGACGGGATATAAACTTATTAAAGAGGGCGTTATCAAAAGCCGAAAGGTCGGCAGAGCCTACCGCATCGCAAAGGTGCATTTGTTATCTTATCTAAAAGTGAATATGTAAATTTCAAAATCGCACATTGGACTACGTTGTTTATTGTATGGTAAAATATACTCGGTCAACGGCAGTAGTCCAATTTGTGCTACATAAGTTAAAGGAGGTATTTCTATGGTAGCAGGACATCTGCAAGAGAAAAATGGAACATATTATATGGTGTTAAGTTATAACACAACCGCAGGCAAGCGGAAAACAAAATGGATCAGTACGAAGCTCCCCGTCAAGGGCAATAAGAAAAAGGCGGAGGAAATGCTTTACGAAACCCGCAAAACTTTCATACCACCGGAGGAACCTGTTGAGGGTGTCCTTTCAAGTGAAATGCTTTTTACTGATTTTATGAAGATGTGGCTTGCGGTAGCGAAAAGCACAATCAAAATCACTACCTATTCGTCCTATGCGGCTATGGTGAATAACATTATCATTCCGTACTTCGAGCCAAAGAAACTCAAACTGACCGAAATCTCTGCGAAAGACATTCAGCAGTTTTATCTTGTGCAGCTTGAACGGGTAAAGCCGAACTCGGTTATTCATTACCACGCTGTTATCCATCGTGCAATGAAATACGCCGTGAGAACGGATTTGATTACGTCAAATCCCGTAGATAAGGTTGATCGTCCGAAGAAGAACGCCTTTCAAGGTAGCTTTTATTCCGAGGATGAGATGCAAGATCTATTTGAGGTTGCAAGAGGTACGAAGTTGGAACTGCCTATCGTTTTGGCATCCTTCTACGGATTGCGCCGAAGTGAGGTCTTGGGACTTAAATGGAGTGCGATTGATTTTCAGCAAAACACCATTACTATCCAACACACGCTTACAGCTTGCCAAATCGACGGCAAACTCGTCGAGGTGGCTTCTGATACCACCAAAACGAAATCGAGCCGAAGAACGCTCCCACTGATACCACAGTTTAGGGATATGCTTCTGCAACGATGGGAAATGCAGGAGGAATACAAGCGTGTATGCGGAAGATGTTATAACAGAAAATATCTTGACTATATCTGCGTTGATGAAATGGGTAATATTATAAAACCCGATTACTTGACCGACTCTTTTTCAAAACTGCTTGCAAGACACGGTTTGCGTCACATCCGTTTTCACGATCTGCGCCACACCTGCGCATCACTACTGCTGAAGAACGGCGTACCGATGAAACAAATCCAGGAATGGCTCGGTCACTCGGATTTTTCTACGACGGCAAATATTTATGCGCATTTGGATTACAATTCCAAGTTGAACTCGGCACAAGCAATGATGACCGGAATGAGTGCAGCATTGATTACCGTGGGGTAAAAAATGAAGCCTGCAAGCGGCTAAAACGCTTGCAGGCTAACGGTCTGGCGGAGAGTGAGGGATTCGAACCCTCGTGCGATTTCACTCGCAACTCGATTTCGAGTCGAGCTCGTTATGACCACTTCGATAACTCTCCGTGTTATATTTCAACCCAACTTCTCAAATCTCAACCTTGGAAAATGGAGAGAAAAGTTGGAGAGAAAACTGTTTGACATATTCGATTGTACTGCGAAAACCCCGATAAATCAAGGGTTTTCAAGGATGGGTTTCCAAAGTGACCATTGGTTTTCGAGTCAGCCCCGTTATGACCACTTCGATACCTCTGCATATTAAACTGTAGGTGAGCGAGGTACTTTTCGTCACTCCTGCGGAGTGATGATTTCGATGTCAGCAAGGTCTTGCTTTGCAAGCCCTATGTTATGACCACTTCGATACCTCTGCATATTAAACTGTAGGTGAGCAAGGTACTTTTCGTCACTCCTGCGGAGTGATGATTTCGATGTCAGCAAGGTCTTGCTTTGCAAGCCCTACGTTATGACCGCTTCGATACCTCTGCATATTAAACTGTAGGTGAGCGAGGTACTTTTTGTCACTCCTGCGGAGTGATGATTTCGATGTCAGCAAGGTCTTGCTTTGCAAGCCCTATGTTATGACCACTTCGATACCTCTGCATATTAAGTTAACATAAGCTTTTTGCTCACAAATTGCATTATAACATAAGATAAAAATTATTGCAAGATATTTTTAAAAATATCTTGCAATAATCATTAACTTTACCTAGATTAGTATTCCATTACAATGATCTATTTCGTGTTGAATAATCTGCGCCGTCCAACCTTCAAAAGTCCTGATTCTTGTTTGCATTTCAACCGTTTGATATTTTACCTTGATGCTTTTATAGCGAGTTGTTTTTCGAGGTCCGCCAAGCAGCGACAAACAGGATTCTTCTGTTTCGTATGCGCCTGATTTTTTGATTATTTCCGGATTTAACATGAGCATATAGCTGTCATCAATTACAAAAGCAATAATAGCTTTGCGCGCGCCTATCATATTTGCCGCCATACCCACACAGTTTTCTCTGTGTGCTTTCAATGTATCCAGCAAATCATCTGCTATACTCTTATCGTCTTTATTTGCCGGGATAGATTTTCCTGCAAGAAAAATCGTATCGTGTACAAGTTCCTTTACCATTTGTTTCACCTCAGCTCCATTATGCCACAAACACAAAGTAATTACAATAGATCTATTGAGCATAATTATCTCCAGAAAGCAACAATCTTATCAACGATCCAACAATAAAGGGATTGAAAAGGAAACAGAAATGTGGTACACTTTAAGCAGTCAAAAATTGAGGTGTACTATGAAAACAAACATAAAGGTTTTAATTTGTATCGTTCTGCTTTTATTATTCACCGCGGTTTGCGTGTCGTGCTCTTTATTACCAAGCCAAAGCAGTTCATCTGACACAACTCCAAGCGGTGATTCTCTTCAAAATGAAAACACCGAAGCAATTACTGTGACAGAAACAAGTGTCACCATAACAACGCTTGACAAATGGTACGAGTTCAACACTTCCCTGCCAAACTGCCACTATTTTTCAAGCAATTGTTATGACATTTTAAGAATGATCATCCTCGGTCAATCAGATTTTAAAGAATTTGAAAGTGTCAAACTCTCCTCATGGAAAATTCTGCGTGACCTTGAAAAACATGACGAAACAACACTTGAATTTTCATTTACCGTCACCGCATCCGAACTCGACACGCTTCCTATAGGAAGTTACACTGCGCTTTTGCACGATAATGCAGTTTGCGAAGTAGAATTTGTAAAAGATGACCCCAGAGAACAAGGAATTTCCAATCTTTCAACCGCAGCAGATGCAGTATGCGATTTTATTAACTCAACTCATAGCTGGTCAGTTCCTATATTCGGCGAAGAATTAGGCGGTACACAAAGTGTTTTAGCAGATTATATAATTTGCCGCTATGGCAAGGACAACAAAATCCTTGTTTCAGATTTTAAAAAACTCTTGTCGGATAAATTTGGAATTACCGCTAACGAGGACGAGATAAATTCAGTTATAATCGACAATAGGCTTTACATTGAAACGCAGCCATCCCATCTCGATAGTTATGCTGAGTTTTCAATTATAGGCGATGAAGCCATGAACGGAAAAACCACCGTTACGGTTGTCTTTTATGCCGACACCTCTCGTTTTGTAAAAACTGATATTGTCGAATACTATTTAGACAGCGAAGAACGCATACTCGGTTGCAAACGCATCCACATGGGCAACTATGACCCATTTGAACTTTATAATACTTTTAAACAATAAAAAATGACTCACTTTCGTGAGTCATTTTTTATTCATTTCTTTTTCTTAAGAATAACAGCAACCGCTACAATCACTGCAACTACTACCACAATTACAACAACTATCGCGGGATTAAAGCCACCATCTGAAGGAGATTCAACAACTTCTGCTGATTCTGTAGTTTCTGCAATAACAGTTGTCTGTTCTGCAGTTGTAACAACCGCTTCAGTAACAACGGGAGGCTTGGGAATAGAAATCTCACCGTTTACAACATCAAAAGCGTTTGATACAACCATGTGCACCTCAGCACCGTCAAGGATATTAAGTGTAACTGTACCGTCAATGAGATATTGGTCATCGGCAACACTTTTACTTGCTGCTGCAACTATACCGCCGCTGATATTAACAGTTCCCTTGCCCATAATATTGGTCAGTGCAAGATTATTTACCGTACCACCGCTGATGTTTACCACGCAGTCACCATTGAGGCGATATGCCTGATTGCTTGATGTGTAAAGAGTGGAGATCTCTCCGCCGGAAACATTGATTTCTGCATTAGTGGCGGTACTTCCGTTACATGAGCCGCCAAGAAGAAGGTTTATTTTTCCGCCTTCAAAATTAATATGAGATGTACCGGTATAAACTGCATCGGATGCTCCGCGGCTAAAGCCGGATACTACATGAAATGTACCGCTCTTAATAGTGATAAACGAATCCTGATCGACACGTTTTCCCTCTGCTGCAAGTGCTGCTTCTGTATCAGTCTTCATGCCGTCGATCTGGTGACCGCCGAGAAGATATGTCTTTTCGGGAGTAATAACATTCTCTCCTATTACTATAGGATTAAACTGCGCTGCAATTACCGCGCCGTTTTTAACATTAGTTTCGGTGATTTTGATATTTTCAAATGTTGTTGCACCGTTCAAGTACCAACGGTTTTTTTCACACTGAAAAACGAACTCGCCGCCGGTAACGGTTATGGGAGCAGAATGCTCCGGCTCAACAAAAACATCTGTGCTTGTATAGGTTTCAACGATGTGTACTGTGCCGCCATCATCAGCTATAGCAACAAATGCGTCATAAAGGCTACCCATTGCAGTTTGCGCGGTTGTACCGTCGCCCGTGCCGCCATCATTTACATAAACGTCAGCTGCGGATACAGAAAATGCCATTGCCGCAAAAACAGTTGCCACAATAAATGAAATTACGATCTTTTTCATAGTATACCTCCAATATTGTTTATATATATTATAAAATAAAACATACTGTTTTTCAATATTGACACGGTGTAAATTGTTTTTCTAAAGTAAAAACTGCAAATAATAATTTATAAAAAAGTCGGCTCATTGGAGCCGACTTTTTTATAAATTATTTCTTATTTCTTATTTCTTTTTCTTGGGAAGTGCAATAACTACGATTATAACTACAACTACAACTGCAATTATAGCGATAATAGCAGGATTTACACCGCCTTCAGCAGATGCTGCCGGAGCAACAGTGGTCTCCTCTGCAGGAGCAGAAGTTTCTGCAGGAGCCTCAGTTACCTCTTCAACAGGCTTGGTGATTACAGGGATAGTAGGAACGAAAACTTCGCCTACGAATGTATCAAACTTATCTGCGAGCATCTGAGAAACCTTTGCGCCTTCAAGTGCTGTAAGGGTTGCAGTGCCATCAACAACAAGTTCTGCAAGGCTTTCGTCAAGGGTCTTTTCAGCATTGGTGATAATACCGCCAGAGGTTTCTACATTGGTCTTACCAAGCACATTGTTAACAACAAGGCTAGCAATGTTACCGCCGCTGATGTTGATATTAGCGTCACCAACAACCTGTGCCTTTACCTGTGCTTCACCTGCAGTGCGAACACCGCCGAGCATCTCACCACCGGTGATAGTAATGTTTGTGCCGCCGGAGGTAGCGTTGGTGTTGATGTTACCGCCGTAAACAGTCTTCATTGTACCGCCGGTTACGGTGATATTAGAAGTACCGGTGAAAGCAGTAGTAGTGCTTCTTGCGCCGTCATCGCCGCGGCAGAAGCCGGCAACGAGGTGATAAGAACCGCTCTTTACTGTAACATTGGAATCCTTATCGGTTGCAAGTGCGAGATCTTCAATCATTTCAGCGAGAGTTGCATAACCGTCAACCTTCTGATAACCGCCAATTACATAGCCGCTGGTTTCAGGCATGGTAATACCTTCGCCCATAACAAGAGTGTTGAAGCGAGCTACAAAAAGGGATGTTGTACCTGCACCGTATTCGAAAGTAATATTCTCGAATGTGGTAGAACCGGTACCGCTGAGGTACCAACGGTTGTACTTGCCGTTAGTGAACACATACTTACCGCCGGTGATAACGATATCGCCTGCATGTTCGGGTTCAACATACTCGTCAGCACAAGTGTAAGTGTCAACGATATGTACAGTACCGCCTTCTTCTGCGATAAGGTTGATAGCGTCGGTCATGCTGCCGAGAGCCGCTTCTGCGCTGGAACCGTCACCGGTGCCGCCATCGTTTACATAAACATCAGCTGCACAAACAGCAACAGCCATAATTGCACAGAGTGCAAATGCCAACAAAATGCTTAAATACTTTTTCATAATTACCCTCCATAAAATAGGAATTATAAACTAATTATACTACAAGGTACACAATTTGTCACTATGAAAATTAATTTTTTTGTTAAGAATTTTCGTATATGTAAACAAAACCCGATGATTAGTCGGGTTTTGTTTGGTTAAATTGCTTATTTGCAGTAAATATCGAACATTGCAACAGCAAAGTTGGTTACATCAAGCTTTCTTGCAGCTTCGATATCTTCCTTTGCTTCGATTACTCTGCCGAGAGCAAGCTTACCGAAAGCGGTAAGAACAAGACCCTTAACAGTGTTGATCTTTGCGAAGTTATACTCGAAGGGACAAGGACAAGGAGAACCAACGCCGTAGTAATTGTTAACATCCTTATCGCGAATGGTCTGTTCGCCCTTTGCAATCATCTCTTCTGCAAGGTCTCTTGCAGCGGTGATTTCGCCTGCCTCGTAAAGCGCCTTTACGCGGAAGTAGCTGATTTCAGAAGGAGCTGCAGTATCCTTGCATGCTGCCTTAAGAGTCTTTTCGTAATCGCGCTTGTTGCCTGCAGCCTTATAAGCCATAGCAAGGCTGTAGTTGAGGTGGCTTTCCTGAGCGAAGTAGTTCTTTTCTTCACCGTAGCAAAGCGGGAATACATAGCCGTTCTTGAAAGCTTCGATAGCGCCCTTATAGTCGCCCTCGTCAGCAAGCTTCTTGCCCATGAGGGTCATAAGCCATGCATGGTGACGGGTAAGGTTACCCTCGCCGCCCTCGTAGGTGTGGAACCAGTGAGCATCGAGAAGTGCCTTTGCTTCATCATATCTGCCAAGCTCGGTAAGGAGGATGGAGTGGTCAAGTGTGCAGTCGTCACGCATTGCGCTGAGTTTTGCATACTTTTCGTGAAGAGCAAGTCTTTCTTCTACACTCTTGCCGCCGTTCTTATAGAGCTGAGCAAGTTCAAAGAAGATACGGTCATTCTTACCATTGTCAAGTTCAAGTGCCTTGAAGAGCATCATCTCTGCTGCTGTGAAGTCCTCACGCTTATCGAAATAAGCAAGACCGAGGTTACGGCAAGCAGGTGCAAGACCGCCAACTTCCTTGTCAGCAGCTTCCCAAAGAGCAATTGCTTCTTCATAACGGCGTCTGTCATAGTAGAGACAGCCGAGGTAATACTTAGCCATGCCGGTATTTGCAGCCTTAAGAACTGCAATATCATCAAGGCGTGCGGGGAATGCACAAGACCAGTCGCACTTGTCTGCCTTGTCATAGTACTTCTTATCACCGGTGAGGTAACCGAGATAGTAGTTAACCAAAGGAGCCTTGTTGTTAGCCTTCTTAAGAATTGCGATAGCCTTATCATTCATGCCGGCATTCATGTACTCGATTGCACGGTCGATGAAATACTCATGCTTATCAGGAAGTACATCGAACAAGGGGTCGATTGCCTTGATCTGCTCAAAGATTGCCTTGTCGCCGGTGATTTCACCCTTAAGTTTGAGTGCTTCAAGGTTCTTTGTACCTGCATCGAGGCAAAGGTCAAGATGCTTGAGAGCCTGGTCAAAGTCGCCACGGATGCAGTCAATACCTGCAAGTGCATAGTAGCCTGCAGCGATATAATCGTAGCTCCAGATGCTTCTATAGAAATAGTTGTACGCTTCGTCAAGTCTGCCAAGATAACGGAGAGCAACACCCTTGTGGTAGAGAGCCTCTACATCGTAGGGGTTGTCGTTACGCTGAGTGAGACGTGCAATAGCCTTATCGTAATACTCGATAGCTTCTTCGAAGCGACCTTCCTTAAGACGGATATTACCCATTGCAGTATTGCAACGGCTTTCGCCAGGATCGCGCTCAAGTGCTTCAAGGAAGTAATCTGCAGGCTCATAAGCAAAATGCTTATACTGCTCAAGGTGACGACCATTGATGAAGAGTTCTTCAACTGTCTTAATTTCCTTAGGAGGAAGTGCAGGCTTTCTGGGCTCGATGGGCTTCTTGTGGCCGCGCTCATAGTGGCGGTAGTCAACAAGCTTAACGCCGTCCGCATCAGTAAAGTCAACAGAAACCTTCTTCATATCAAGGCCCTTGATATCAAAGAGCTTTGTGAAGGTAACTTCAGGAGAAATTACATCAATAGTTTCCTTAATAGTCTTATCGCCATGCTTGATAACAAGCTTTGCGTTCTTGTATTCGCCTGTAGCATATACGCCGATAAAGAGTTTGCCGTCGCGCTTTTCAACGTTGATTGCAGCGTCGATGGTTGCATTCTTTGCTTCGCCGATATTCTTTACAGGATACCAGTACTGTTCAAATGTCTTGGTTTCATAAGGCATGATCCAAGTAAAGTCAGGCTGGTTATCGGTGTAAACACCGGTCATAAGCTCTACATACTTAGAGCCGTTGTCTGTAAGGTTTGCACACCACTTATCACCGAAGGGATGGTTACCCCAGTGCCAAAGCTTCTTACCGGGGGAGATGTGGTGGTTTGCAACGGTAACGATACCGCATTCCTTAGCCTGGTCATAACCGGAAATATAGTCAGCGTCACTCTGTCCCTTGGATACAAGGTAGGAAGAAGGAACGCGAACATTGCCGAGAACGTGAATGTCGGTGCCCTTTCCAAAGTCGAAAGGACGAGCAGTGTGATATACGCCCTTAGCAATAGGCCACTCAAGAATTGCACGGCGGTCATGGTCGTTAACCCACTCAACATCCGGCGGGAATACAACGCGGTAGTTTTCATCAATTTCTACAGCGAGGTTTGCCCACCACATAAAGGGCTGGGGATAAGGAGTACGGTTGTAAACCTGTACCTCTGCCTTGAAGTAGGACTTACCGGGAACGATCGTGATACCTGCCATACCCTTCATACGAAGGAGGGGATCAACCTCACCAACCCAAACGGTCTTTTCGCCATTTTCGCGCTCGGTGATTGTTGCCTCAAGAGGCATATATGTAGTAGGACGGTGGTGCTGAGGCCAGTTGAACTCAATACCGCCGGAAACCCAAGGACCTGCGATACCAACCATCGCGGGCTTAATTACTTCATTGTGATAAACGAAGTCATAGTTGTTGGTCTTGTCAAGTGCACGCTGGATCTTACCGCCAATTTCGGGAAGAACTTCAAGCTTGATGTACTCGTTTTCAAGAATAGCGGCATTGTAGGTCACATCCTGCTTCTTATCGCTGATCTTTGTGGTAAACGGAATCGGATAAAGATGTCCGCTTGCACCCTGGTAGGGTTTCTTTTCAAAGAACATAGGAAGGGATTCATACGCGCCGGGTTTGTAGGTCGGGATGACCAAATCTTGGAACTGCGCAGTAGTCTTCTTAGCCATTTTTCAAAATCTCCTTGAAATTTGTTTTTTGATTCATACACCTTAATTCTATCACCTAAAACTCCCCTTCTCAATATCAATAAAAAAAACGCATATTCAGCATTTTAGTCTTGACAAAATTTAAGTTTGGTGATATAATTGTAAGCCAATATCGTATTTTCTCTTTTTCAGCGAGGAAAATTCCATGAATATAAACATTATTTGTCAATCCGGTGCCGAAAAAACA
>SVRG01000003.1 GCA_015064965.1 Oscillospiraceae bacterium | reverse complement strand
GAGTTCAACCTCACCTGCAGGGCCAACGAGCTTGCAAGCTGCGCTGCCTGCAACGTCGCCGCTCTCTCTTACAGGAGCGCTAACGCCGAGGGTACGTGCATCGGTAAAGGAAAGTTCAACCTGAGTTGCGTTTCTTGCGGGACCGAGGATGATTACGTTTGCGATGGGCTTTTTAGGACCAACGAGAGTAACTCTTTCCTCGCAAGCATACTGACCGGGCTGGCTCAGGTCCTTCTTGTGGGTAAGGGTGTAGCCCTTGCCAAAGAGGGTCTCAATATCAGCCGCGCTGAGGTGAACGTGTCTTGCGGAAGTTTCAACCAAAAATTTCTCTGCCATGATTGTTTCTCCTTTTATATATAAATAGTATTTTTGCATATTTTTTCAATGTTAATTGTATCACAAACTTTTTGATTTGTAAATGTATAAATATGAAGATTTTTGTGTAAACTTTTTATATGTTTTATTAAAATTGACAAGGAAGGCTGAAAAATGGCTGACGAAAACAAGAAAAACGGCGAGAATAATGAAGAAAAAGACGGCGGAGTGACCGCCGGCGGAATACATTGCATTTCAATAATCGGGCAGATTGAGGGGCATTTTGTGCTTGACAGTACGCAAAAAGCTACAAAGTATGAGCATATAATCCCCTTGATTTGCGCAGTTGAAGAAAATGACGATATCAAGGGACTTTTGCTGATTCTCAATACTATGGGCGGCGATGTTGAGGCAGGACTCGCACTGGCTGAGCTTATCGCCTCAATGAAAAAGCCAACAGTAACACTTGTGCTTGGCGGCGGACACTCAATAGGTGTGCCGCTTGCAGTTTGCGGCAAGCGCTCCTTTATTGTGCCTAGTGCAACTATGACGCTTCACCCTGTCCGCACTACCGGAACTATAATCGGCGTGCCGCAGACATTTTATTATTTTGACAAGATGCAGGACAGAATAGTTAATTTTATATGTTCACATTCAAATGTTGATGAGCAGAATTTCAGAAATATGATGAACAATACAAGCGAGCTTGCAAACGATGTCGGTACGATAATTGACGGCACAGAAGCGGTGGAATGCGGACTTATTGATGAAGTAGGGGGACTTAAAGAGGCAATATCGGCACTCAAAGAGATGATAAAATAAACAAAAAAAGGCTTGCCGTAGCAAGCCTTTTGGTTTAGGGATTATTTACAGTGCCGACAAAGAGGGGGAGATCGTCGGAGCCTGTTATAACAAAGATAAATGGGCGGTCAAGTACAAAATCCATCTCGTCCTCGGGCGGCATCGCCGCGCCGCAGAGCAGCATTTCGGTGTACGCTGCAGCTTCAACGCCTTCCTCGTCAACCTTTACTCGCGCGCCGTGGTTTACCCTGTCAAGCCACACTCCGCCACCTTCAAGGAGGGGTGAAAAATCTGCTTTTGAGCCATTGAAGCAGTCGGTAATGCCGAGGTTTTTAAGTCCGTTTGAAAGGTCAATTTTGGATTTAACATCAAATCTAGGCATGGAAATGTTAACGCGGAGCGACTTTGAATTTTCAAAATCGCCGTTTGCTACCATAAATCCAAGTGCTTCGCTGTCGGCAAGGAGTTCTTCGGTGGTAACGCCTTCATCGGGGAGGATAAAATACATAGATCCGCTATTTTTAAGTCCAAGGCGGGTTGCGCCAAACTTTTCGCCGAAGTAATATATGCCGTAGGTTTCGGATTTGTTCATAAAATCACATTCAGTATCGCCGCTTGGCGCATGGAAAGTTTGCTTTTTTGTTTCACTTTTTAAAAACTCGTTTTCCCACTTTGCCTGGAAATAGATTGTGGTGTAAAGCGCCATTACGGTTTCAGGAGTGAGTTCAATTCCTGAAACATAGTCTTTAAGCAAACCGCCGGTTTGCTCGTTGAGCCACTTCTGCAGAGCCTCATTCAACCCTTTTGAGCCCATTTTGCCATGGTAGGTTGAAGCATAGTAATTGTCTGCGAGTGAGTTCAGTGTATCCTGTTTGAATTTAACAGTATCGTTCAGCCAGAGCGAGGATGCAAGTATGCTTGTAACCGCACCGTCATCGGAGTAATTTGCGAGCCAGATCTTTTTTGCCTGTGCGCGGAGCGCATCAATGTCTTCGGCATTTAGCAATGATAAAATCTGATCGCGGCTTTCATTGTCGGTTATTTCGGCAAGCATTGCAAGAGCCATGTACACGTTCAGCGGCGAGTATATTCGGTTTTCATCATCTTTGCCTAAGAGAAACTTGGATATGGTTTTTGTAAAGAATTCGCCTAGATTTTCGCCCGCGCCAAAGTTTTCGCGTTGAGATTTTATACTTTCGCGCCACGCATCATAGCGGTCTTCAAAGCCCGGGAGCATTTCTCCCTCCGGATATTTTGCCATTTCGGGATAGCGAGCCTCAGCCGCAATGGTGTAAGCACCGCTGCTTATGCAGCTATTTGCCAAAAGCGAAACAGAGAGCATTGCGCCAATAAACGCTGTAAATTTGATATGCTTTTTAAACATCAAAGTCACTCCTTTCAATAGTTAGTCGGAAAAATGCATAATTTTCCTTAAAAAGTTCAAGAATTTATTTTGCGTGCGGCAAACTCCATTTGTAGTGTGCGGCGAGCAGACGGATCGTAAAAACAAGAGTTGCGCCGATGAACATTGCCAATACTGCGCCAAGCGGCTCCCACAAAAGCGCGCAGACAAGCGCGCCTGCAATCGATGCCGACGCATATACATGTTTTACAAAGATGTACGGAGTGTCGCCAGCCATAACATCGCGCATAAGACCGCCGCCAACACCGGTGATAACACCGACAAACACAAGCAAAAAGAGATTGTGACCGTCAGTTACAGTCTTTGCTACGTTGATACCCATAACAGTGAAAATAGCAAGCCCAAGCGCGTCCATAACACGGATGATGTGGTCATAAAGGTACTGGTTCTTGTCAAATGTCCGGCGTATAAATGGGAAGAATACAACGAGAGAGGTCACTGCAGCGACTACAGTATATATTGGCTTTTCAAACATACTTGGCGGAGTATTGCCGAGGATAATATCGCGCAAAGCGCCGCCGCCTACCGCGGTTGTAATGCCTAAAATCGCAATGCCGAAAAGGTCCATGTCTTTTTTTAAGGCGGTCATCGCACCCGATGCCGCAAAAGCAATGGTGCCTATTATTTCAAGTATGAAAACAAAAGTTTGCATTTTATTTCTCCGAAAAGTGTTTATTCTGGTTTAATAATATGATATAATTAAATAAAAATCAAGAGGAGGATAAAATATGCCTTTTAAAATAAATGCGCCCGATATCGGGGCAAAATTTGACGCAAGCGCACTTTTTAAGATCTCTTACGGACTTTTTGTGCTTACCGCACGCGACGGAAAGAAGGACAACGGTTGCATAATCAATACCGCTGTTCAGCTTACCTCTTCGCCATGCCGCATTGCAATTACTGTGAACAAGCAGAATTACACTCATGATATGATAATGCGCACAGATGCATTTAATCTTTCGGTCCTCTCCGAGGAAGCACCGTTCAAGGTATTTCAGCATTTTGGATTTCAAAGCGGTAAAGATGTAAATAAATTTGCCGATTGTGAGAGCGAAAACCGCATGGGTAACGGCATTTTGTATGTGCCAAAGTTTACAAATGCGGTGATAAGCGCCGCTGTGGTTGCCACTGTGGATTGCGGAACGCACACCATGTTTATTGCAGACGTGTGCGAAACAAAAATACTTTCAAGCGTGCCGTCAATGACGTATCAGTATTATTTTGATAATGTAAAGCCGAAGCCTGCGGCAAAGGAAGAAAAGAAGAGTGGCTATGTCTGCAAGATCTGCGGATATGTTTATGAGGGGGAGGAACTCCCGCCCGATTTTATCTGCCCGCTTTGCAAACACGGCGCAGAAGATTTTGAAAAACTGTAATAAAAAGCGACTGCATTGCAGTCGCTTTTTTACATTTTTTGATATTCGCTGTATTCTTCTTTAAATTCGCTTGGGGTGCACCCGACTTCTTTTTTGAAAATTCTGCTGAAGTAATATAGATTGGCAAATCCCACCTCTGCGGCTATGTCAGAAAAAGACTCGTTTGTGTATCGTATAAGCTCTTTTGCGCGGTCAATACGCATGATATTTATATATTTTATCGGCGAAATCCGGTATGCACTTTTGAAAAGCCTGCGAAAATGCGACTGACTCATGCCTGCGATCTGAGCAACATTTTCAACTGTGAGATCTTCTTTTGAAAAATTCTCCGCTATGAAATGCAGTGCGTTTTCGAGTTTTGCACGTTTGGAATTGGGCAGATATTCCGCGCCCTCGGACTTTATGACTTCGGCATAAACGGAGTAGAGCAGAGAAAGGCATTCTTCTTTTACACCAAGACGCTTTTGTCGCCATTTTTCAAGCATACGGCGGAACATACTTTCTGTGGCGCGCGCATTCTGCATTTTAAAAACCTCATGCTTGCACGGGGCATCTGAGGCAAAATCAAAGTCGATAAATATAAAGCGGTATTCTTCGCTTTGTATATCCATAGAATAAATGCCGCCCCTTGCCAAAAAGAGAATATCGCCGCTTTGAGCAGAAAATGTTTCGTCTGCAAAGCGATAAACGCATTTTCCTTCTGTAATATATATAAAAGCATCGCTTTCTCTGCCGTGGGGCTTTTCAGGGAGAAAACGCTTGTGGATCACGCCTTCAACTGCTTGATAAAACTCTCCGATAAGAGGCTTCTTTTTGCAAAGCTTTGACATTTTTTCACCGCCTTTCAATACTATTTAATCAAAAAATACAAACAAAATCAATATTTTCGAGAAAAAATAATCGTTTTGTGAGCGAAAAATATAAATTTGCATGAAAGTTGCATTTACAAAATGCGCCTTCAGGTATAATCTAAAATCAAGAAAACTTTTTTGGAGGGCATTATGATCTGGAATCGCTTTGATGAAGACAAGAAAGTAATTGAATCCATATATAATGGGCAGACATGGAATCCCGAAAGCGGACTTTCGCCGAAGGAGCTTCATGATGGCTGTCACGCCATTGCAAAGGAATGTGAGGGATTGCCGCGCATTATTGCCAAAACCCGCATGTATAAGTTTGTGCTTGAAAACGCACAGCTCGATGTGCGCGAGGCAGACTTTTTCCCCGAAAGACTTCGCCATGACTATCTGATTTCAAGAATTCGCGAAGAGTGGATTAAATCCCTTCGCGCAAATGAACTTCGTGATGTGCTTGCGCTTCATGAAAACGGTCAGGAGGGGCTTTGCTATACAGGTAATATAGACCTCGGACATATAGCACCCGATTGGCAGGCGCTTTTGGATTATGGCTTTGTAGGACTTCTTGAAAGAGCTAAAGCCGCACACAAAAAGGACGGACTCACCGAGGAGCAGAATACATTTTATGAGTGCGTGGAAAGCGTGCTTGAGTCTACTATTACGCTTGTGCGCCGCCTTGCCGATGAGATGGCAAGACACGGTACCGACCGCGCAACACTCGTCAGCGAGAGTTTGCGCAACCTCACTGTACGCGCGCCAAAAACCATGCTTGAGGCAATGCAGCTTTGCATGATCTACTATAATTTGCAGACTCACGTTGAGCGCGAGCCGATCCGCTCTGTTGGCGGACTTGACCGGCTTTTTTATCCTTATTTTAAACGCGACCTTGAGAGCGGCAGATTTACCGAGAGTCAGCTCCGCGAACTTCTTCGCTATTATTTCTATAAATTCTATTCTATGAAAGTTGTTGCCAATGTTCCGTTTTACGTTGGCGGACGCCTTGCAGACGGCAGCGGTGCAGTAAATGAGCTTTCCTACATAATTGTAGAGGAGTATTCTTCGCTTGATATCAACGACCCGAAAATCCATGTGCGTTGGTACGATGAGATTCCCGAAGATTTTGTAAAACTCATTCTTACTTCGATCCGTGACGGCAAAAACAGCTTTGTTTTTATAAACGATAACGTGGTTGAAGAGGCGCTTGTCGGCATCGGCGAGGATGCCGCAGATGCGAGAAATTATATTGTTATCGGTTGCTATGAGCCGTGTGCAATGGGCAAGGAGGTTCCCTGTACATGCGCGGGCAGAGCAAACATGACCAAGGCACTGCTCACCGTAATGAACGGCGGATTTGATGCGTATACGGGAAACTATGTAGGAACTGTACGGACAGATCCCGATGAATACAAGACATTTGACGAGTTTTACGCTGCGGTAAAGGAACAGATTGCGGCATTTTTGGATGGAGCTATGGACCTTGTACGTGCATATGAGGACTATTATCCTGTGTTCAGCCAGGCTCCGCTGCTTTCGGCAACGTATGAACCGTGTATGGAAAGCGGACACGATGCGTATGACCGCGGTGCAAAATACTGCAACTCCTCGATAGTTGCATTCAGCGTGGCAAGTACTGCCGATGCGCTTGTTGCCGTAAAGAAACTTGTATATGAAGAAAAAGCGCTCACGCTTTCCGAGTTTGCAGAGATTTTGGCAAACAATTGGGAGGGACACGAGGCGCTTCATCGCAGAGTGCTTCGTAAAATGCCCAAATACGGTAACGGACTTGCAGAGCCAGATATGCTTGCAAAGGACATTGTTGCGTTTGCATCCGAATATGTAAACGGCAAACCCAATCATCGCGGCGGCGTGTTCCGTCTTGGACTTTTCTCCATAGACTACCGCATTTCATTTGGTGAGCGAATGGGTGCAACTCCTGACGGCAGAGTGGCGGGTGAAATGCTCTCTAAGAATATGGGAGCAGTTACCGCAATGGATAAAGAGGGTGTAACTGCGCTTATCAAATCCGTAACAGAAATTGACTTTACCGGTGTACCCGACGGCACCGTGCTTGATGTGATGCTTCATCGCACTGCTACAGAGGGGGACGAGGGCATTGTTGCAATGTACGCGCTTCTCACGACCTATATGAAGAAAAAAGGTTTTGCATTCCAGATGAATGTGCTTTCACCCGATGTGCTTCGCCGCGCGCAGGCAGAGCCTGAGAAATATGCAACTCTCCAGGTTCGTCTTTGCGGATGGAATGTGTATTTTGTTGAGCTTTCTAAAACCGAACAGGATGACCTCATCCGTCAATGCGAGAATGTGGCAAGCTGATATGAACGGAAGAATTTTAAACATTAAACGCTTTGAGATACATGACGGCGATGGGCTTCGCACAACGATTTTTCTGAAAGGATGTCCGCTTCGCTGCAAGTGGTGTCACAATCCCGAAAGCCTTGCGCCAAAGGCTGAACTGGGCTTTTATTCGGATAAATGTGCAGCGTGCGGCGACTGTATAAGCGTTTGCAAAGCAGGTGCACACAGTATAAAGGACGGTGTACACAGCTTTGAACGCGCAAAATGTGTGGGATGCGGAGAGTGCGCTGAGGAATGTACTTTTGGTGCGCTCATATTCTACGGTGAGAGCGTGGCGCCTTATGATATTCTGCCAAAACTGTTAGAGGACAAAGAGTTCTATGACAATTCGGGCGGAGGAGTTACGCTTTCTGGCGGCGAGCCACTGTTACAGGCAGATTTTTCGGCAGAGCTTTTGAAACTGCTTAAAGAAAACGGCATTAATACAGCCGTTGACACCTGCCTTTTTGCCTCGCGCGAAAACCTTGAAAAGGTTGTGCCGTATACCGATACTTTTTTGGTTGATATAAAGGCGATTGACCGCGATGTGCATAAGGCACTTACCGGGCAGTACAACGATATTATTCTGGATAATATCCGTTATCTCGATGCGATTGGGATGCCAATGGAAATCAGAATCCCTTATGTGCCAAATCAAAATGCCGGCGAGATGACGGGAATTGCTGACTTTATCGCTTCGCTTCACTCTGTAAAGGGCGTGCGCGTGCTGCCTTATCACAGCCTTTCAAGCACAAAATATGCCTCTCTTGAAATTGATTATACGCTTGATAAAGATAGTGCGCCGATTCCAACATCCACCGAAGTAGAAAATGCGCGAAAAATACTTGAGGCGCACGGTATAAATGTGTTAAGATAAAATTAAGAAAAACAAAAGGAGAACATTATGAAAAAGGTATTGTACTTTTTGATGCTCATCACCCTTGTTTGTATGTTTGTTATATGCGGCAGCGCCGAGGAGGGCGTTACCGTTGTTTACCTTGAAACAGGTGCTGACGGCAACGGACTCAGCGACAACAGTCCGGTTGGCTCGCTTGGCAAGGCGGTTGAATTGCTCGACAAAACCAAGGATTGCACCATTGTAGTTTGCGGACGTTTTGAACAGGCGGCAAACTTTGCTTATCCGGAAACATTTGACGGTAAAATCAAGATAACTTCGGTGCATGACGGCATGGATTACCGCAAATACGGCGCGGTTTATGAATGTATCGGAGCACGATTTGTCTGCAGCGGCGAGTTTGTTTTTGACGATATTGACATCGTTATTACCGGCAAATATATGTTTGTTATTGCAAACCACTATCCCTTTACGCTCGGAGAGGGCGTTACTGTAAAGTCCACCAATGCGGGCTTTGACGGTAAAACCTTTGGCACATCTTTTTCAATTCTCGGCAACTATCAGTCAGGTCAGCCAAAGCTCCGCGGCTCCAAGGATGCGCCCGAGGCTGAGAATTCACTTGATACCAATATCACCGTTTTAGGCGGTTCAAATATCAATATCGGCGCATATTCGCGCCTTATCGACGGCGCATCGTACCTCGGCACTGCAAATGTTACGATCGGCGGAAACGCGCATGTTTCCCGCCTTTACCTCACCCCTTGCAACAAGCCTTTCACATCGGGAAAAACCGTTGTAACCATTGACGGCAATGCTAAGGTTGATGAGATTTTCGGTGCAAGTGCAAGCGGCTTTGCAGAAAGCTTTACTGTAAACTGGCTCGGCGGCACTATCGGAAAGTATGCCGATGTTTTTAGTGAGGGAAGTGACTTGTTCCTTACCTACGGCAAAACTCTTGTGTATTCCGACAAAACCAAGGCGGCGGCAAATTTTGAAACAGTTTCATCGTTTTTTGACAATGTTACAACCGAGGGAGAAGAGAGCAGTGAGCCGCAGATTACCGAGGTTAAGCTCACCATCGGTCAAAAGGTCGGTTATGTAAACGGCGAGGCAAAAGAACTTGATGCAGCGCCAATCATCAGAAACGGCAGAACCATGCTCCCTGTTCGCTTTGTTGCGGACAGCTTTGGCGCGGTGGTTTTGTGGAACGGCGCAACAAGCACTGCAACTGTTAAAACCGACGATGTTGAAATTAAAATCGTAATCAATTCTCCCGTTGCGTTTGTAAACGGCGAGGATGTATTGCTTGACTCTCCTGCGTTCATTGAAAACGGCAGAACATATCTCCCCGTGCGCTTTGTTGCCGACAAACTCGGTGCAAAAGTTGAGTGGGACGGCGCAACAAGCACCGCAACGCTTACAAAGGCTGTGGGCGCTGTGGTTGATATGCCAGAAATTTTGCCCACCGCAGGCGATTTGAAGATAAACACCATCGACATGCTCAACAACGAAAAGCCCTCTGCGGATTCGCATGGGGGCTTTTCCTCGCACAGTAGCGTTGAAATGAACTTCAGACAGTATGTTGAAGTTACCCCCGATATACTTATGACAACCGGTGCAATGTATCCCCGCGTTAAACAGATGAGCGACGGCAGATACATTATGTTTTACCAAAATGCTCAGATCGGCTCAAATATCTATTACACAACAAGCGAAGATGCTTTGAAATGGTCACGCGGCGAATTGCTCTTCAAACTTCATGCAGCAAAAGGGGTAAACGGCGAATCTGACTCCATACGTTACTCCACCTGCGACGGCTTTGTGCTTGCAAACGGCGATATATTGGCGGTGGCTTCTTATCGCTACAACCTCGGTTACGGTAAGGATGCATCAATGGGCGGCCTTGTAATTCGCCGTTCCACAGACAACGGAAAAACATGGACCGAAGAAGAGGAGATTTACAAGGGCATCAACTGGGAGCCGTTCATGACCCAGACTGCGGACGGTGAGGTGCAGATATTCTTTACTCATAACGCACCTAAGTTCTATCTTGACGGCAAGCTTGATAAGGATTATCTCTCAAGCGGTGTCGGAATGCTTCGCTCTGTGGATAACGGAAAAACATGGACACCAAGTGTTACCGGTGCACCGTACAGTGCGGCAGTTGTTATGCAGCAAAAGCGCAAGGTTGACAGCGCAAAAACACTTTTTACCGACCAAATGCCCGCAGTTGCACATCTCAACAACGGCACTTCGGTTATGGCGGTTGAGTCGCGCCCCGATGCAGGAGAACTTTATATTTCGTTCGGCTATTCAAGCGACAACTGGACTGCGCCCCTTGATACCGAGGAGGAAGGTCCCGTAAAACGCGCAGACAACGTTTTCCTCGGTGCGGCACCGTACATTTTGCAGTTTGATTCGGGCGAAACTCTGCTTACCTATAATGTTAATAATCGTATGCAGCTCCGTGTCGGCGATGAAAACGGCGAAAACTTTGGTGCGACATATATGCCTTTCTTAAACGGTGGCTATTGGGGTACTGTTGAAAAGCGCACATCCCACTCTGCAATTGCTGCGATTGCAAATACCGGCGACACAAATACGCTTATGGTCGGCACAGTGTATCTTAATCACGCAATAAAGGCTGAAAAGACCGCTATTACCGTTGACGGAAACAATAAGGATTGGCAGGGAAGTGAGGCACTTTTTGTTGGCTCGTCCACTCAGGCACAAAGCGCGATTCGCGCCGCAGTTAACGGTGACAGACTTTATCTGCTTTTGGAGAGAAGCGACTATTCGCTCACAGCCGGCGACAGTATCACGCTTTACTTTGCCGAGGAGGGCAAGAGCGGTTTTTACAGAGTAAAGGTCGGTCTTAACTCTGTAAGTGAGGTTGTTTACTCGGGCGAAACGCTCCAGAAACACGATGCAAAAGAGATTGGTTTTGCATCTGTCGCAGTTGACAAGCTTGGCGCAGTTACCGAACTTTCAATTCCGATGAGTTATTTTACATCCAAAAACATTCTCTTTACTGCAACGTTGTATAACAAGGATGACGGCACCTCAGTGATATCCGATGCAATGGGTAATAATGTTCTTTCTTCCACTGCAAATTGGCCGATAATAATAGCTGAATAACAAAAAATCCGCCTTTTGGCGGATTTTTTATGTTACTGACCGGCGCTGCCGAAAGCTTTTACATATTCTGTCGGGGTGTAGCCGGTGGATTTTTTAAATGTGCGCGAAAAATGGTAAACGCTTGTAAATCCGGACATCTCTGCGATTGAAGAAACCGAAAGGTACTCGTTGAGCAGCAGGTTTTCTGCGGTGCGGATACGCAGGTTTTGTATGTACTGCTTTGGCGAGGTGCCGTATTGATTTTTAAACACGCGGCGGAAATATACCTCGCTTACCGCCGCTTTTTCGGCAAGCATGTGATTTGAAAGATTTGGATTTGTAAAATTGTCTTCAAGGTATTTTACTGCAGGACGAATAATGTCAAAGCTTTTATCGCTCTTTTGTGCAAGCTCATTTTTATAAAGGCGATTGAGAATTTCGTATATGTGGCAAAGCGCGCTGAGATGTCCGTTTGGCGGCTTTATAAGCCACAGCTTTTCAAGTTTTGCAAACTCGCCGAGATAGTTTTCGATATCGCTGATTTCGATACTGATAAACTCATTTGGTGCAGTGCCGTCAAGTGCCTGGTACTGTATAAGCGGAAACTCGCCCTCTATCAGGCATGATTGCGTATATGTAGCGCCTTTGGGCAAGAGCAAAACATGATTTTTGTCAGAAATGTATTCTTTACCGTCATGGTAATAAACCATTTTGCCGGACTTTGCAAAGCAGATACCGTATGATTTGCGATCCTGTTGTTCGCGCAGTTTAAATACGGGGTTTTTTATGGTAAGTGCGCCCACAAAACGAATCGGCGTGATTTTTGAGATGCTTTTCATACAGTTCTCCTTTTCAAGATTTGTTATAATGAGTATATCATTTTTGTTAAATAAAATCAACAAAAGTACCAAATATTGCAAAATGTGTATCATTTTACACAAATAAGTATCAGTTTTTGCATTGCTAATAAAAGGTTCAGATGGTATTATTAGATTGTATACTAATATAAACTTTTAACGGAGGCATATGTTATGGAAAAGAAACTCACCTTTTTAGGGCATGAAAGACCGCTTTTGGTTGATATGGTTATTGTTGAAACTCCCACTCAGGCAGTAAACAATATACGCAACGCCATTTATGACGGCGCTGATGCATTCGGCATGCAGATGGAAAGACTCCGCCCCGAATTCAGAACAGAGGATATTCTCAAAAAACTTACCGCGTATATGGGCAACAAGCCGCTCTATATTACAAACTACCGCGGTGCATATAATAAGGAAATGACCGAGGAAGCGCGCATGGACGAGCTTATGCTTGCTATCAAGTGCGGAGCAACACTTGTGGACCTCACCGGTGACACTTTTGATCCTACTCCCGGCGAAATGACTAAGAACCCCATTGCTATTGATAAACAGAAAGCGCAGATCGAAAAGTTCCATGAGGCAGGAGCAGAGGTGCTTATGTCCTCGCATATCTTCAAGTATATGGAGCCTGAACAGGTGCTTGAACTTGCGCTTGAGCAACAGAGCCGCGGTGTTGATATTGCAAAGTTTGTAACCGGCACCGACAATGAAGAGCAGCTCTGGAACAATCTTAATACAATCAAATTGCTTAAAAAGGAACTCAAGATCCCGTTCCTCTTCCTTTCAAACGGCCCATGGTGCAAGATGCACCGCGTGCTTGGCCCATATTTTGGCGTTTGCATGTGGCTTTGCGTTCAGCAGTATGACGCACTTTCCTCTCGCGACCAACCCCTCCTTCGCTCGATGAAGGCTATTGTTGACAACTTTGATTGCGTTCCCAATATTTCTTTCAACCTTGAAAACTGATATTGAAAGGATTTGAATTTATGACGAGAAATTTTGTTTTTCGTAAAGTTTTTGTAGCTGTTTTGTGCGTAGCTGCACTTTTTGCACTCTTTGCTTTTTCCGCTTCGGCAGCAGACAAAACAGTTTATCTTGACGCGCTGAACGGCGATGATGCATATGCAGGTACCGATGCGTCTTCTGCATATAAAACGCTCGACAAGGCGATTAGCGCTGTAAAAGACGGCGGTACGGTTGTGCTTGTGTCCAATTATACAATCACATCTGACTATGTTCAGCCTGAACATGCAGGTGAAATTGTTATTACTGCAAAGGACGGCGCAAAGGACTACAAGGCAGTTCTTGATTTTCAGGTAAACGTAAGTTCAGGAACTTTCCACCGTTTGTCAGGTCCCACCACCTTCCGCGACCTTACAGTTTCGATGACTAATTTTGTCATTTTTACCGCAAACTTCCATCCGCTCACTTTTGACACAGGGCTCACTGTTAAAAACGGCGGTAAATGGGCATTTGTTGTAGGCGGATATCACACTCCCGAAAGTGTGGAGCTTGATGCCAGCCTTGACTCCAACATTGTGATAAACAGCGGTACTTTTTACAAGATCTGCGGATTTACACGTAACAAGGGCGCCGGTACAATGACCTACACCGGCACTTCTCACATTACCGTAAACGGCGGCAGCGTTACCGAGATTTACGGCGGCTCTCTTGTAAACCACTATGCCGGAAATACAGATATTACAGTAAACGGCGGTTCAGTTTCTATTGTCTATACAGGCGGCGATGCAACACGTCAGCTTTTGGGCAATGCAAAGGTTACAGTAAACGGCGGTGTTGTAGGTACTGTTACAGTAAACAATACCATTGGCAATGCTGATGTTTATCTTTACGGCGGAAAAGTCGGCACTGCAAGTGTTACATATGCAAATGACAATATTTTAAAGAGTGCGGAAAAATCCCTCTCTAAAAAGAATGTCTATTGCGACTCAAGCCTTTTCGGCACAAGTCAGATCGAACGATTTAAAGAAGCGTTTGATAAATACGAAAACCTGTCAAAGGTTTATGTAAAAGTTGGTTCCACCGGCGACGGCTCCACCAAGGAAAGCCCCATAGGCTCGCTTGCGGCAGCTTTTGAAGTTATCCGTCAAAACGGCGGTACAGTCTATGTTATCGGCACAGTTCCTTTCGGTCTTGCCTCCGATTACGGCAAGGCGGCTGAAAGCGTTACTTTTGCCGGCGTTGAGATGGGACAGATTGAGTTTAATCCGGGAACTTACACCTTTGACGGTAATGTTACGTTCAAAGATGTAAGACTTACCTCATCCGGTGCGCTCACGTTTGTTGCAAAAGACGGCTCTCTTACGATTGATGAGGGAACTGTTACCCCCTACAGCGGTTTTTCGCTTGCGGGCGCAGGCGAAAGCAGTAGAATCACCGTTAAAGCAGGTAGTATAGAAAAACTTTCTGCAGGCCTCAGCGGAAACGGTACACACACCTTGAACATTCTCGGTGGTGCTATCGGAAGTATCTCTGCACTTGCCGGCAGCGGTTCGATTGCAAATGCAGAAATCATTGTTTCCGGCGGTAATATAAACTCTGTTAATATAGCACAGAACACTGTCAGCAAGAATTTCACGCTCCGCTTGCGCGGCGGCAATATTGCATCGGTAAACATCGGTGCACTTTCGTGTGATGTGCTTTGCGATGTTGAAAAAGCGCGAATTGAAAAATTCAATATCGAAAGCAAACTTGCAAACGGCGCGCTTATGTATGGCGACGGCGCCGATATGACACTTATCAATCAGATATCTTCAAAGTTTGGCGAGCAGATCGATGCAAACCTTGTTTATCTTGCCGATGGCGGAACAGGTGACGGCGCAAGCGCGTCTGCACCGCTCGGCGACCTCAATGCGGCAATCACTGCACTTGGCGGCGAGGACGGCACCATAGTTATTTCCGGTAAATATACTATCGAAAGTGCGTATACCGTAAAGACTCACTCAAACCGAATTACAGTTACATCGTTTGATTATGTCAACGATTACAGAGATGCAGGCGCAGTACTTGTGCTTGCTGCAGCGATAAATCTCGGAGGCGAAACCGAGTTTGATAAAATTGTTATCAACGCGCCTGCCACTGCGATAATCTATGCAAAGGGTAATCCGCTCACTATCGGCGAAAATGTAAAGTGCGTGCTTACCAACAGCAATACTACATATCCCGGCATCGTTGGCGGACACAACAATCTTCTTGCATCGCAGACAACGTATGTGACAGTCAAGAGCGGCGAGTGGAGCAGTCTGCGCGGCGGCTACAACTCGACAAAGCTTCTTGCAACTGACCTTGTTCACAATGTTGACATTTCGGGCGGTACATTCCACAGTTATGTCAGCTTTGCTTCCAGAGGAAACACCTCCGGTAAGATAGTGGCAAACATTTCGGGCGGTACATTCCTTGCAGGTGTCTATGCAATCTACGAGGAGGACAGCGCGGGGTATGAGCTCAACTATGATGTAACACTCAATATCACAGGCGGCGACTTCCAGGCGGCTATCGCCCCTGCAAAGAGTTTAAATACTGTGCTTCACGGTACTTACACAGTTAATCTCGACGGCGGTGAGTTTATGCATCTCACCGACCTTCGCGGCGCCGAAGATTTTGAGGGCGATATGAAGAGCACTCTCAATATTGGCAACAACATCAATATCAATGAAGAGGAAACAGGCACAACCACTTTCCAAAACCCCATTCGTTACAACAATGCAGACCCCAACCTTTTATATAATGAAAAGGACGGATTCTATTACTATACATGTACCGGTTCTACCACTATTGGTATTATCAAGGCGGCAAATATCGCAGATATAAAGACTACTGCGGCGTATACCATTCTTGAGGAAACCGGCGGTATGAATCTTTGGTCACCTGAAATCTGGTATTTCACTGCAGAGGACGTCGGCAAGGAAAATGAGGGCTGGTACATGTTCATCTCGTTTGACGACGGTACAACTGCAAACCAGCGTATGCACGTTGTAAAATGTCTTGATGGCGACAATCTTCTCGGACGTTGGGGCGATCCCGTTACCGGTGAAGTTAATAAACCTCGCAAAATTGTGTTCCCCGAAGCACCCGATGTTAACGTAGAAAGTCTTTGTGGCGGTATGTCGGTAAGCTATATTAACGGCAAGACCTATATCACCTATATCGGCGAGGCAGACCGCGGAACATCAAACTTCCATCAGACTGTAAATATCTGTGACTTTGAGAATCCTTGGACGATAGGCAAGCCTACGACCATATGTGTTCCTACTGAGGAATGGGAAATGGGCGGCTACGGTCAGGATAAAAACGGCAACTGGTATCCAAAGGTTGTAGAGGGCGCGGCTGCGGTTTACGGCGATGACGGCTCATACTACCTCATGTACACAGGTAGTGGATATTGGACTGTATATTATCAGCTTAGTTATCTCAAATTCAAGGGCGGCGATCCGCTTGATGCAGACAACTGGGAAAAACTTGGCAAGCCTATTTTTGCCCGTTCTGCCGAGGTTAACGGATGCGGACATGCGTCATATATAACTGACCCGTTTGGCACAAAATGGGCATCTTACCATGGCTATCTCGGACCCGACGCGTCCGACCGCCGTTGGTCGCACTTTGAGCCGATGACAGTCACCAAGGATGGAGTAAGCATCGGTAACGGAAGCGGAATGCCTAATAAGCTTGACACAGTTTATACCGTGCAGGCAAACCCCATGCCGCTTGCAAAGAAGATAAGCGGTTTTGAAGGTGAAAACAGCGGATCCAAATTCAAGCAGAGCCGTACATATACGGATAGCTTTACCGATGTAACAAAGGATAAGTGGTTCTACGAATATGTAAAGATGGCTTACGAGTATTCGCTTGCAAACGGCACTTCTACCACTAAGTTTTCGCCGGACAACAAGTTTACCGTGGCTCAGGCGCTTACTGCAGCGGCAAACATTCACACTGCGTACAACGGTACCTCGGTGAGAAAAGCAGCACAGGGTGAAAGCTGGTTTGCACCGTATGTTGAATACTGTATTCAAAATAATATTATTGCAAACGGACAGTTTAAGGATTATAATAAGAATATAACCAGGGGAGAAATGGCAGTTGTATTTGCAAACATTCTTCCAAGCAGTGAGTATACAGCTTCAAGAAGCGGTGCACCAAGCGACGTTTTGGAGGGCAGTGCGGTATATTCTGCGGTTAAGAAACTCTATGAGGCAGGCATCGTTGGCGGAGACGCAGGAAGTGGCAAATACCGTCCAAATGATGAGATTGTCAGAAGCGAGGCATGCGTAATCTTTACAAGAATTGCGGCGCCCTCAAAGAGAATCAAATAGGAGAAAAGCAAAAGATGAAAAAGTTTTTATCGTTAGCAGTTTTAACTTTCTTGCTCGCACTTTGCTTTTGCGTAAGCGCTTTTGCGTCCGATGTTGTGGTGATTAACACCGCCGAGGAGCTTTCAGCGATTATGCGTGAGTCGGACAAGTGGTCGGGCAACTATAAACTCGGTGCCGACATTAAAATGCGCGGACACCTTCAAAAGCCGATGGGCAGCTATGAAGTACCTTTTACTGGTACATTCGACGGCGACGGACACTCTGTTGAGGTCAGCATTTTTTCAGAAGGAACAGCAGGTCTTTTCGGTGTTGTAAGCGGTACTGTTAAAAATGTTACTGTTTACGGTGAAGTTGAAAATACTTTCTGGTCAACAAATGCCGAAACAAAGATCAACGGCAAGTATCCCGGTACCGGCGCAGTTGTAGGTGTTGCACTTTCGGGCGCAACAATTGAAAACTGTATCGGCAATGCGCAGGTTGAAGGCCCTGGTAATACCGGCGGTGTAATCGGTGTTGTCTACAACTTCAGTTACGAGCCGATTACCATTACCGGTTGCGAAAATGAAGGTATTATTTACTCAACTGCAGGTAACTGCGGCGGTGTAATCGGTAGAATTTACGTTTCCAGCGCGGCATTCCCTGCAGTAACCGTAAAGGATTGTATTAACCATACTATTCAAAAACTTGAAATAAACAACCGCAACCGTTTCGGCGGTATCGTAGGCTATGTGCGTACTGAAGCCGGCGTGGTTGTTATCGAAAACTGCACAAACAATGGCGACATCACTGCTAAAAATGCAAATGATGAAGCTGCATCGAATGACTACCCGTATGCGGGCGGTATCGTAGGCAGAGCCGAGGTCGTTAGCGATTACTCATCTGCTATTCGCATTACCAAGTGTTCCAACACCGCAAGAATTACAAGCGGCAAGTATGCAGGCGGTATCGTTACATACATCCAGCGTGCGGCAACCTGCGGCGAAAATGTAACCGAGGTTTCCGAGTGTATCAATACAGGTGTGGTTGACGCTCCCCGTTTTGCAGGCGGTATCGTAGGCTACACCGAAAACAAATGTGCTGAGATGACCTATTCCGGAATTTATAACTGCGCAAACTACGGCGGCGTGTATTCCGATGACTATAGCGGCGGTATTCTTGGCAGACAGTATGGCTTTACTGTTAAAAGCTGCTACAATGCAGCTATCGCAAAGGCAACTGTTTCCGGTGCGGTAGTCGGCATTGCAGAAGGTCAGGTTTATTCCGAGATCGACGGATGCTACTACCTTGACACAGCACACGAAAA
The DNA here is from genome assembly GCA_015064965.1 of Oscillospiraceae bacterium. Taxonomy (GTDB): domain Bacteria; phylum Bacillota; class Clostridia; order Oscillospirales; family CAG-272; genus UMGS902. The sequence continues at coordinate 41,694 of SVRG01000003.1, read as the reverse complement.
GGCAATCGGCAACAACAAGTCCACACTTACTATTGAGCTTTCAATGGATTCTGTTACCGCCGATGCGGCAAAGGTCAATACAACATTTAAAAAACTTGATTTTACAAACATCTGGACAATGGGTGAGAGCGGTCCCACACTCAAGATGCTCACAGGTGAAAGCACCTCCGGCAACATCGGTGTTGAGGAGAGCAAGTCACCTTTCAAAGCAACAAGAACTTATGAGGGACAGTTTGGCGATGTTACCGAGGACAAGTGGTTTTATAAGTATGTAAAGACTGCATATGAGTACACTCTTGCAAACGGAACTTCCACGTCAAAATTCTCCCCTGACAACAAGTTTACCGTAGCGCAGGCACTTACCGCTGCTGCAAATATTCACAGTGTATATTACGGCAAGAGCGTGCGCGCAGCATATCAGGGCGAAGCATGGTACGACCCTTATGTTGCATACTGTATCGACAACGGCATCATCCGTTTCGGTATGTTTACTGATTACAACAAGAACATCACTCGCGGAGAAATGGCAATTGTATTTGCAAGCATTCTTCCCGAAAGCGAGTATGCTGCAACACGCAGTGGCTCAAACCCCGATGTTACTGTTGATATGGCTTGCTACAGCGCAGTTGCAAAACTTTACGGCGCAGGCATTGTAGGCGGTGACGCCGGCAGCGGAAACTTCCGCCCAAGTGACGAAATAGTTCGCAGCGAGGCATGTGTAATCTTTACAAGAATTGCGCTTGCCGACGAGCGAATTAAATAAATTTTCAAATCAAATCTATGGAGGGTCCAAAAATGAAAAAACAATTACTCACCGCCATTGCGGTCGTTATCCTTGCGGTAACGCTCTGCATCGGCATCTTTGCCGCTGACATCACAGTAGGCACTGCACAGGAACTTGAGGCTATTATGCTCAATAGCGCAAGATGGAGCGATAACATCACTCTTACCGCTGACATCGACCTCACAGGCATTGCTCAGAATCCTATCGGCACATATTCCAACCCCTTTACCGGCACATTTGACGGTGCTGGCTTTACCATTTCCGGTCTTGACATCGCAACTCCCGAAACTGTTCTTGAGGGTGACGGCACACTTGCTACTGTGGATGATATCACCGCAGGTCTTTTCGGCGTAATTAAGGGCGCAACTGTTAAAAATCTTACCGTTAAGGGTAAGGTTGTAAACAACTTTGTTCCCAAGAACGCAGAAAGCAAGGTTGAGGGCAATCACTCTGCAACCGGCGGTATCATTGGTGTTGCACTTCTCGGCTCACGCCTTGAAAACCTCACCAATATGGCAGAGGTTACAGGTCCTTGCCATGTAGGCGGTGTTGCAGGCTACCTTCGCAACTTTGACGAAGACGGCGTAAACGATACCCTTGTTGCTGTTTCTTGCTCAAACTACGGCACACTCACTCCTTCACTCGGTAACTGCGGCGGCGTATTTGCAAGAATTTATGCAAAGAGCACTTTTGACGGTGTTGCAGTAAGTGTTGACGGATGTTCAAACTTTGCAGATCTTTCTTCTGCTTCCGTTGACCGTAACCGTCTTGCAGCTATCGCAGGCTATGTAAGAACCGAAGAAGGTATCGTTGAGATCAAGAACTGCCGCAACGAAGGTAACATCACCGGCGACGGCACAAATGCAGAAGGCTCCAACCGTCCTTTTGTAGGTTCTGTTATCGGCAGAGCAGAGGTTCACGGTGTTGCTGCAAATCCTGAAAAGGGCACCGAACTTTCCGGTACTACATCTGCACTTCAGATTTCCAACTGTGTAAACATCGGCGACATGAACAGTACATATTGCGCAGGCGGTATGGTTTCTCTTCTCAGCACCGCAGCTGTATGCACAGAGAACCCCACATTTATCACCAACTGCCTTAACACCGGTAAGATCACCGGTCCTTCCTACGCAGGCGGTATCATTTCTTACACCAACTGCACAAATCCTGCAGCGGATGCAGACGGCAACCCCTTGACGATCCCCTATATCACCAACTGTCTCAACACCGGTGCTGTAGAGATGGGCAGCTATTCTGCAGGTATTATCGGTCAGGTTAAGAATGTAACAGTTGCAAACAACGTTACCACTGAAAACATGGTATACAGAGTAGCTGCAACTGATGCAGGCACTTATTCTGTTGTAGAAAACAACTACTATGTAAAGGGCAACATGGTTGAAATGGCTCCTGTAGGCAACAACACCTCTCTTGAGTTTGAACAGCTTACAGACGCAAGCATTTACACCGCTCTTGACTTTGAAAACACATGGGTAATGGGCGACAAGTGCCCCATGCTTAAGATGGCTGAAAATGAAGTGGTTAACATTTCTGCTCCCATTGATATCGGTGCACTTATTCCTCAGCTTCCCGAAGAAACCACCGCACCTGAAACCACCGCTGTAGAAGAAACTACCGCGGCTCCCGCTACTGAAGAAGGTTCTTTCCCCGTAGCTATTGTTGTTATCGCTGCAGTTGTTGTAATTGCAGTTGTTGCAGTTGTTGTGGTTGTATCTAAAAAGAAAAAATAAAATTTCAACCCCAAAGGAGATACAAAAATGGAATTTCAAAAAATGATGTTTGATTTTTCCGGTAAAACCGCAATTATTACCGGCGCCGGTAGCGGCATGGGCAAACTCCAGAGCGAGTGCTTTGCCGAGATGGGCGCAAATGTTGTGCTTTGCGATGTGAATATTGAAGCGGCAGAGGCTGCTGCTGAAGCTATCCGTCAAAACGGCGGCAAGGCTATTGCAGTTCAGGTTGACGTTCGCGACTTTGCACAGATTGAAGCGGCAAAGAACAAGACATTGGAAACTTTTGGCTCCATTGACATTCTTGTTAACTTCGCAGGCGGCGCATCCTGCCGTATCAAGCAGGTTAAAGAGCAGTTCAAGGACTATCCCGTTGACGTTCTTGACTGGGGTATTGACGTAAACCTCAAGGGTCCGCTCTACTTCACAAGAAGCGTTATCGGTCAGATGATCGAGCAAAAGAGCGGTGTAATCATTTACCTTGGCTCTATTGTCGGCGCTGAAGGCGGCGGAGGAATGTCCTGCGACTACAGCGTATCCAAGAGCGGTCTTATGACCGGCTTGGTTAAGTCCATGGCACAGTATGGTGCACAGCACGGTATCCGCGCGGTTTGCGTATCTCCCGGACCGGTTCTTACACGTGAGGCAATGGCAAAGATGAAGACTCTCATCGGTAGAGCTGCAGAGCCTATCGAGGTTGTAAATCTCATTTCTTATCTTGCTTCCGATGCAGCCTCCTCCATCACGGGTGTAAATATCCCGATTGACGGCGGCCGCAGCGCAATGAAAGTATAATAAAAAAGCCGCCCCCGGGCGGCTTTTTATTTGTAAAGAAGGTATTCGCGTATTATTTAAACTTCATATGTGCATATCCGCATCGGCGGCAGAGCGGTTCTGTCGCGATTCTGCGGTCAAAGCCGTCAAGAATTCTGACGGCGCGTTCTGACGAGAGGATTTCGTCCATGCTTTGCTCAAAAAGGTTGCCAAGGGTAATGTCTCCGTCGTGGTCGAGACAGCATGGCACTACACTTCCGTCCGCAAGCACGCCAATATGGTCGCGCAGACCGTAGCAAAACATTTTTTCACCCATGTCGGGCGCATCAAGACTTGGCCAGTCGAATTTATCGCCATACTCAAGAAAAACCTTATCGCCGATTTTTTTACCGCTTCGGTTATCTTCCCACGGTGCTGTGAAGTATTCTTTAAGAGTATCGGATATTTCTTCGTTTCTTTTGTCGGCACCTCCGCTGTTCCATAGGCGGTATACTACAAGTTTTTTGCCCTCTGCCGCTTTTCCAAATTCAAAGCAGTCGGAAAGATACTTTGAAAAAGGAACAGAAATGTCGTTTGCCTCAAAAGCATGAAGCGAAATGTTAATTTTGTGCAGAGCAGGAGAACTTAACAGTATTTCCTGCTTTTGTTTAAGCAGAGTGCCGTTTGTAGTGAGGATAACTTTAAAGCCGTAATTGTGAGCCATTTTTAAAAATGGCTCAAGATTAGGGTGGCAGAGCGGTTCGCCCATGAGGTGAAAATAAAGGTAATCGGTATACGGTAAAAGGCGTGGCAAAAGAAATGCAAACTCTTTTTCACCCATTACACGCGGACGGCGCAAAGTGCCGGGGCAAAACTCGCATGAGAGGTTGCACACATTTGATATTTCAAGATAGATTTTATAAAAGCGTTTCATGATTATATTCTAAACCATATCAGGGCATATGTCAATCTTGATATTTTACACACTGAATTTAGTTTTACTCATTGACAAAATGTTCCTATTTAATATATAATATCTATATTGTGTATGAAAGGATGACTGTTATGAAACTTAAATTTAATGTTACAGGCAGAACCCAACCCGACCCTTTTATTTTTGAGGATAATGGCAAGTTTTATATATATGTAACCGCAAACAGCGGTGTTGAAGCTTATTCTGCTGATGATATATTTGGCGAGTGGAAGCATGAGGGTGTTATATGCTCGGTTGACGGCTGGGTACAGTATTGGGCGCCCTGCATTGCAAAAATCGGCGGCAAATACTATCTCTATTTCTCCTGCCAGAACAAGGAGTGCTTCCAGCATCTCCATGTTGCAGAGGGCGAAAGCCCCCTTGGTCCTTTCACCAAGAAAAAGATGCTCTACGACCGCTTTACAATTGATGCTCATGTTGTAGAAACCAATGCAGGTCTCTTCCTTTGGTATGCGGAAAATAACTGTGAGGACGAGCGCGTTGGTACACGCGTATTTGTTGATAAGCTTATCGACCCCATGACCCCTGCAAACATCTGCAAAGAGGTTATCAGACCTTCGTTTGACGAGGAAATTTTCAAGCGCAACCGTTTTGGCGACGGTAAGGACTGGCACACTCTTGAGGGCGCATTCTACTTCCGCGAGGGCGATTGGCAGTATGTAATGTTCAGCGGTGCTTGCTATGAGAATGAGACATACCACATTGGATATGCTGCTGCAAAAACCGATGAAGAAGACCTCACAAAGATTGACTTTGTGAAGCATACCGACAATGGTAAGTGGGTCCCCACCATGTTTAAAAACGATGTTGAAGAGGGTGTTGGCCACCACAGCGTTATTAAACTTGACGGTCAGTATTACGCAATCTATCACGGCAGAGATGTTATCGTTGACCCCAATGATGCAAGTTCAGAGCGTCGTACCGCACGTATCTGCAAACTCAATGTTAAAGACGGAATTATCACCGCCGATAGATAAAAATTCAAAAGTGCCTGTATATCGGGCGCTTTTTTATTCATTTTTGGTGAATTAGCTGTATAAATATTTATTTTTATGCTAATTTTAGACCAAAAAGCTATTGACATTACAATTACGTGGGTGTATAATCATACGCGAACAATTTTATTCTTAGAAAGAGGAATTCATCATGAAAAAGTTTTTATCCCTTGTTCTTGCAACCATGATGCTTGCTTGCTGCTTTGTAGCTTGCGGCGACGTTGCAGAAACTACTGCTAACGCTGTAGAAGAAACCACCGCTGCAGAGACCACTGCTGCAGAAACCACCGTTGCTGAAACCGAAGCTCCCGAAGTTAAGACTTTGGTTATGGCTACCAACGCTTACTTCCAGCCCTATGAGTACTACGAAGGCGACAAGATCATCGGTATCGACGCTGAAATCGCAGAAGCAATCGCTGCAAAGCTCGGTATGACTCTTGTTATCTCCGACATGGAGTTCAGCTCCATCATCGCAGCTGTACAGGCCGGCGAGGCTGATTTCGGTATGGCAGGTATGACTGTTACCGAAGAGCGTCTTAAGAGCATCAACTTCACTTCCAGCTATGCAAACGGCGTTCAGTCCATCATCGTTAAAGAAGGTTCTGCTATCGCAACAGTAGATGACCTCTATGCAGAGGGAGCAAACTACAAGGTAGGCGTACAGCTTGCAACCACCGGTGATATCTATTCCACCGATGACTTCGGCGATGCAAATGTTGTTCGTTACTCCAACGGTAACGAGGCTGTTCTCGGTCTTGTTGGCGGCGACGTTGACTGCGTAATCATCGACAACGAGCCTGCAAAGGCACTCGTTGCTGAAAATGCAGGTCTCAAGCTCCTCGACACTGCTTATGCTGACGAGGACTATGCAATCTGCGTAGCAAAGGAAAACACAGAGCTTCTTGACAAGCTCAACGTTGCAATTGATGAACTTACTGCTGACGGTACCATCGACGCTATCGTTGCAAAGTACATCAAGTAATCTGCAAACCGCACATAAATCAAACGGGAATGCTCGACATTCCCGTTTGTAATTTGGAGAAGTAATGAAAAAGAAAAACAAGTTTAAAGGGCTATTGACGGCGCTTATATGCGTTGCTTTAGCTGTCCTTGTGATATTTGGCATATATTTTGTTCAAAAGCTTGGCAACAAAATTGATACAGAGATTACAGTTGCCGATGCTCAGGTGATAATTAACGAAACTGTTGCAGGGCTTCCCGGCAATGTTTCCACCGGCGCAAAATATGTTGCAGAGAATACGGTTGTTACCGTAAACGAGCTTTCATACGGTACAGAAAAGAATATTATTCTTGAGTGTACATATGAAACGATTAATATAAAAGCGGTTATTGAGGGAAATATTGACAGATATCTTGAAGAAGTTTATCAGTTCTATCTCGATAATAACGCAAGCGGCAAAAAGACAAACGCAACCAAGATAAAGCAGAGAGTTGCAAGTCTTGTTGAAGCCGACCTTGCATCAAGCGCACCTGTAAGCGGCAGTGTGACAGTAGAGCTTTTTGAAATCAATCCCGGTGAGTTCACCCCATATCTCAATTATGAGCTTGTGAATACCGTTTTTGGCGGACTTCTGGATGCAAAAGAGATTATTAGTTCATCACATACCGTTAACTATGGCGGTGAGAGCGTTGACATTTCCAACTATAATACGCTCCGCACCGGTATCAATGATTATATCGCGCTCAAAAACTACGATAGCGAAAAGCCCGATACAAGCGTTCCGATCGAAAAGACATGGAATAAGTTGAAATATGATTTCCACCGCAACTTTGTTGTTAATGACCAGTATATGTATCTTGTAAATGGTCTTATTACAACACTTAAAATCACTGCATTTGCCGTTTTGCTCGGTATTGCGATAGGTTTTGTTGTGGCGGTTATCAGATGTGTAAACCAGAAGACCGGAAAAATCAGTTTTCTTTCGGGTATATGTAAGGTTTATCTTGCCGTTATGCGCGGCACGCCTATAATGGTACAGCTTCTTATAATGTACTTTGTAGTTCTGCTTCCGATGGGTGTTGAAAAGTTTACCGCGGCAGTTATCTGCTTTGGTTTAAACTCCGGCGCATACGTTTCTGAGATTGTCCGTGGCGGCATTATGTCCATTGAAGAAGGACAGACTGAAGCGGGCAGAAGCCTTGGATTCAACTACGTGCAGACCATGTGGTACATTATCATTCCGCAGGCTTTCAAGGCGGTTCTCCCCTCGCTTGCAAATGAGTTTATTACACTTTTAAAAGAGTCTTCGGTTGCGTTTTACATCGGCGTTGCCGACCTCACTCTCGGCGGTATCAAGATTCGCTCCATTACCTACAGCAACTTTATGCCGCTTATCGCAGTGGCGCTTATTTACCTTGTTGTAGTTTTGGGACTTTCAAAGTGTGTATCCATTTTGGAAAGGAGGCTTGCAAAGAGTGATAAGCGTTAAAGGACTTTATAAAGACTTCGGCGAAAACGATGAGATCAAGGTTTTAAAGGGTGTTGATCAGCATATTTCAAGGGGCGAAAAGGTTGTAATTGTCGGACCGTCGGGCAGTGGCAAATCCACTTTCCTTCGTTGCCTTAACCGACTTGAAGAGCCTTCTGCCGGCGAGATATATTTTGACGGTCAGCTTATTACCGACAAAAAATGCAACATCGACAAACTTCGTATGAAGATGGGCATGGTGTTTCAGCATTTTAATCTTTTTCCGCATCTTTCTATTTTAGAGAATATTACTCTCGCTCCTATTAAACTTTTGAAACAAAGCAAAGAAGCGGCGGAGAAAAAAGCAAGAGAACTGCTTGAGATAGTAGGGCTTCCTGAAAAGGCGAATGCGTATCCTGCACAGCTTTCGGGCGGACAAAAGCAGCGTATAGCCATTGCGCGCGCACTTGCTATGAACCCGGATGTTATGCTTTTTGACGAGCCTACATCGGCACTTGACCCCGAAATGGTTGGCGAGGTGCTTGACCTTATGAAAAAGCTTGCAGACGACGGCATGACCATGGTAATTGTTACTCATGAAATGGGCTTTGCCAGAGAGGTTGCAAACCGAATCATCTTTATGGATGAGGGAAAGGTCATTGAGGAAAACGAACCCGAAGAGTTTTTCTCAAATCCCCAAAATCCGCGTCTTAAAGACTTTTTGTCAAAGGTATTATAATAAAAAATCCGCTCAAACGAGCGGATTTTTTACTATAATATAAGCTTAATTTTCGTTTTCTCTTCGCATTTCGTTTATTGCGGCTTTGCCGATTGGTGCGGAAACAGCAAATGCAATGACATCGGCAATGGGTTGGGCAAGTTCAATGCCGAGCAGTCCCGAAAATCCGAGAGCTTCGGTCAAAAGCGGCAACAGCAGTACAACAGGTATAAATGCGATGCCCTGGCGCAGCATTGCAACAAGCGTTGCAGATGCAGTTTTGCCGATGTTCTGCAGCATCATATTGCTCATTGTAACCCATGCCATAAGGGGAAATGCTATAAGCTGCAGGCGGAACACAAATGCCGCGATTTCTGCCGCTTCTTTACTGCTTCCTGCCACGGCGTTGGTTATCGGATATGCAAAAATAAATCCGAGTGTTGAGAGGCAGAGCAGCACCACAAATGCAACTTTTATACAAAAGTAGTATGCTTTTATTACGCGGTCATATTTTTTCGCGCCGTAGTTAAATCCGCATACAGGCTGAAATCCCTGTCCAAAGCCTATTACTGCGGAATAGAGGAACATCATGATTCGCGAAACGCCGGTCATTGCCGCTTGCGCTGCATCAATCATCACGGGTGCCACAAAGTAGCCGATGGAGTTGTTCAGACAAGTGGATGCAATGCTGCCGAGACCTTGACGCGCAAGGGAGGGGAGCCCGCCTTGCACAATGCCGCCGATATAGTATTTTGTGGGAGTAAAGTTTTTGAGGTGGATCTTCACATTGTCGCTCTTCCACATGCCTGCGGCAAGCAAAATAAAGCTTATAGTCTGGCTTATTGCGGTTGCAAGTGCAGCACCTGCAACGCCCATACCAAAACCGAAGGGAACAGTTATTGCACCGCCGAAAATAACATCGCCTTTTTCGAAAATCAAAATTGGGTCAAGCGCAAGATTTATTAGCGCGCCCGATGTAAGACCTATCATTGCAAAAAAGGCATTGCCCTGCATGCGCAGTTGATTGTTTATGACGATCGCGCCCATCATAAACGGAGTTGCGATCAGTATGTATGTCATGTAGTTTATGCTTTCGCGCACTGTTGCCTCGGTTTTTGCACCGAGGAGAGTAACAAGAGGTGTGCGGAGCGAAAGACCGAGCACGCTGATTATAACACCTATTAAAAATGCAAAGCCAAAACCGGTAGCAGCCATTTTTTCAGCAGAGCTCATATCGCGGCGTCCAAATGCGCGGGATATGTAGTTTGCCGAGCCGTGACCGCAGAAAAATCCAAACGCCTGAATAATCGACATAAGCGGCATGATTATGCCAACTGCGGCAACCATGCTGTCATTTTCAAGCTGTCGCACAAAAAGCGTGTCTGCAAGATTGTAAAACGAGGTTACAAGCATGCTTATTATTGTCGGAACCGCAAGAGAAGTGATAAGCTTTTCTATCGGCTCCGTAGTCATTTTTATATATTTGGCATTCTGTTCCAAAGGTATCACCTCAAAGAGTATTGTAGCACTTTAACTCCGATTGCGCAAGAAAAAACCATGTTAAACCAAAAGATTTAACATGGTTTTGGATCAGATCGTTGCAAGTTTTATCTGATGCATAATATCCAGAAGTGTGGTTTTTCCGTCACCGTCTATATCAATCGAGAGCGAACCGGGAGCGTTTAAGCTCTCCTTCAAGCAGAGTAAAACGTCAACTGTGTCAACCTTGCCACTGCCGTTGTAATCGGGTGTAAATGTGGGCATGGATTCGTGGTTAAAGTGAATCCTCACACCTTTTTGTGTCTCCAGATATTTGAGACTTCTGTAGGAGACATCGTCTTTTTCACCGCGGATGTATATATCGGCTAGAGCTTCACAGCCGTTGAATACCGTGTAGCTATAGAATCTCGGATTGTATGCGTCTAAATATACTGTTACAAGCGAGGAGCATCCCTCAAACGCTTTGTCCTGGATATCCAGATCCATTTGCGAGGTTGTCGGTACGCCGTATGTTGCAAGAGATACAAAACGTCTGAGTGAAGTGCAGTTTTTGAAAGCATAGTCTTCGATAACAGTTACGTTATCAGGCAATGTTACTTCTACCAGTGAAGAGCAACCCGAAAAAGCGGACTGTGATATTCTTGTAACTCCTGAGGGTACGGAGATGCTCTTAAGACTTTTGCAGTTTAAGAAAGCGCCGTTTTCAATCTTTGTCAGCGAAGAGGGAATCTTTACGTCAAGCTTTCTGCAGCCTGCAAATGCATATTCATCTATGAGTTTAACGGTGTCCGGAATGTAAACTTCTGTGAGCGCAGCGCATTTGTAAAACATATAACTGCCGATTTCGGTGATTCCTTCGGGGAGAACTACCTTTTTAAGTGCGGTGCAACCCTCAAACATCCCATTATATATGTCGGTAATCTGTGGAAAAGTAAATTCTTTCAGCGAAGTGCAGTATGCAAAAGAACCGCCTGCAATTGTTTTAATAGTGCTCGGGAAAACTATTTTTTCAAGCAAGGAGCAGTATTCAAAGCTCCCCAGTGAAAGCTTTTCAAGTCCTTCGGGCAAGACAACTTCTTTTATAGAAGAGCAACCGCTGAAAGCACGATAGCTCGTCTGTTTTAACGAAGAAGAAAATGTTATGTTTACAAGTTTCTTGGCTTTATAAAAGGCCATGGTTTCAAGTTTTGTCACCGTGTTTGGCATGGTGTATTCGGTGCGTGGGTTTGCGGCAGGGTACTGTATCAAAACAGTCTTATCTGCATCAAAAAGCACCCCATCTTCGGATGAGTAAAATGCATTTTTCTCGTCCACATAAAACGCTTTTATCTTGGCGCAGTATCCAAATGCGTCTTGACCAATTAACGAAACACTTGGAGAAATGTAAACTTCTTCAAGATTTCCGAGCCCTAAAAATAAATCTCTTGTAATTGTCGCAACTCTGTTTTCTATTACAATTTTCTTGATTTTGGATTTGTAGTCGTCCCAAGGGCGGTGCGATGTTTCATATGAGAAATAATCCGTTGTATCGCCGCTGCCGCTGAGTGTCATGGTGCCCTCTGAATCAAGCGTCCAGGTAACATTGCTGCCGCATGTGCCGCTTGCTACGGTTTCTGCGCTTGCAAAGAGTATAAGGCAAAGTGAAAGTGCCAAGACTGTAAATATTTTTAAAACGTGCTTCATTTTCCTGTCCTTTCAAATTTTGTTTTCTGTTAATATGATATCACAAAGATATACGCTTGTCAATATGTTGTGCCGAAAGAAACTTAAAAAGTTATAATCTACATTAATCTTGAAAAATCGAGCATTAGGTTATATAATATATTCAATATAAAAACTTTACATAAAAGGAAAAAAATATGAAAGTTGTACTTGAAAATCTGACTAAAAAATTTCCGCCGAGAAACAAAAAAAGCGGCAGCGATGTAATCGCGGTCAACAATTTTAATTTTGAGTTTCCCGACGGCAAGCTCATCGGACTGCTCGGTCCCTCCGGATGCGGAAAAAGTACCGCGCTTAACCTTATATCCGGACTTCAAAAGCCCACAAGCGGAAAGATATATTTTGGCGATGATGAGGTGACCACGCTTGAGCCTGAAAAGCGCGGAGTTGGCCTTGTTTTCCAGAATTATGCGCTTTACCCCCACCTTACAGTGCGGCAGAATATCATTTTCCCGCTTCAGAATTTCAAGGGCAAGGACAAGCTTACAAAAGCAGAGATGAACGAAAGAGCGCTTGAAATAGCAAAGCTTGTGCAAATTGATATGCTTATGGATCGCAAACCGAGCGAGCTTTCCGGCGGTCAGCAGCAGCGCGTTGCCATTGCGCGTGCGCTTGTAAAAATGCCGCGTGTGTTGCTTCTTGACGAGCCGCTTTCAAACCTTGATGCAAGACTTCGCTTGCAGACCCGCGAGGAGATCAAGCGCATTCAGCAAAAAACCGGCATAACTACGGTTTTTGTAACGCATGACCAGGAAGAGGCGATGAGCATTTCCGACCTTATAGTTGTAATGCGTGACGGTGTTGTTCAGCAAATCGGCAAGCCGCAGGAGGTTTATGACGATCCTAAAAACCTCTTTGTAGCAAAGTTTCTCGGCACACCTCCGATAAATGTTTTTGACGGCTGTGTAAAAGGTCAGAAGCTCTATATCGGCGAAGAATTTATCATGGAAGCACCGGGTGTTGGTGATGCGGATGTGTATGTGGGAATCCGTCCTGAGGGGTTTGTGCTTGACGAGGGAGGCGTACTTTCTTGCGCGCTTGACCGCGTTGAGGTTATGGGACGCGACATCAGCGTTGTTGCAAGCCACAAAAATGCACACGCAACCGTACGTGCGATAGTAAGCTCGGATTCAAATGTAAATATCACTGCGGCAACGGTCAAGTTTTCTGTCAAGCCGAGCAAGATTGATATTTACGATAAAGAAACCGAAGAGCGCATAGCGATAGGAGTTAAAAATGGATAAGCACAGTTATAAAGCATGGCTGTACCTTTTGCCTGCGATACTGTTTTTGGGAGTGTTTTTGGTTTATCCCTTGATTGATGTGTTCATCTACTCGATCGAGGAGGGCTATAACTTTGCATCGCAAACGCATTTTGGTATAGGTACATACAATTATTCTTATGTTTTGCATGACCCATATTTTTTGCAGGCACTTAAAAACACCTTTATTCTGGTTGTAATTACTGTGCCGCTTTCAACCGCGCTTTCTTTGCTTGTTTCAATGGGGCTTGCGTCAATCAAGCCGCTTCGCGAGCTTTATCAGACAGTTTACTTTTTACCTTATGTTACAAACACACTTGCTGTTGGACTTGTGTTTATGATTCTGTTTAAAAAGACGCCGTACACCGACGGATTTGTAAACGGTATTATAACGCTTTTTGGCGGCACTGCGGTTGATTTTATCGACGGTCCGTACTGGGCAAAGATGCTTGTACTGTGTCTGTATACTGTGTGGGTGGTAATGCCTTTTAAGGTGCTGGTGCTTACAAGCGCGCTTGCAAGCGTAAATCAGGATTATTACAATGCGGCAAAGGTTGACGGTACATCAAAACTGCGCATTTTTACAAAGATAACGCTCCCGATGATTTCGCCGATGCTTTTTTATCTTATAATTACCGGCTTTATCGGAGCTTTCAAGGCGTACAGCGATGCTGTGGCACTTTTCGGAACAAAGCTGAATGTCGCGCAGATGAATACCATTGTCGGCTATGTTTATGACATGCTCTATTCAAACGGCGGCGGCTATCCGTCATATGCATCGGCTGCGGCTATCATATTGTTTACCATTGTGCTTACAATCACTTGCATCAATCTTATAGTAAGCAAAAAACATGTCCACTATTGAGGTAACTGCTATGAAAAAAATCAAATTTTCAAAAATTATAGTATATTTACTTCTCACCGTGTGGGCTATTATCGTTCTGTTCCCGTTTTATTTTATGGTGCTCACATCGTTTAAAAGCTTTGGTGCTTATAACGCAGAGCGAGTACCGCAGCTTATTGTTAGCGAACCCACCTTTGACAATTACCTTGTGGCGTTTACCGCAGTACCGCTTGCCGACTATTTTTTAAACACGCTTATTTTCACTGTTGCCACCACGGCAATAATGCTTATAGTTATAGTGCCTGCGGCATTTGCGTTTGCACGGCTTAATTTCAAGGGTAAGGACTTGCTTTTTACGCTTTTCCTCTCACTTATGATGATACCGAGCGAGCTTGTAGTTATCACAAATTTTGTTACGATAACAAATTTAGACCTTCGCAACTCTTTTACAGGACTTATACTTCCTTCGGTAACATCGGTATTCTATATCTATCTTTTAAAAGAGAATTTTTCGCAGATTCCCGACAATCTTTATTATGCGGCAAAGGTTGACGGCACGTCCGACCTTAAATATCTGTTCCGCGTGATGATTCCGATGTGCCGCCCCACGATTGTAACGGTGACAATTTTAAAGGTGATCGAGTGCTGGAACTCCTATATCTGGCCAAGGCTTATCACCGATAATGAGGCATATTATCTTGTGTCAAACGGTATACAGGAAATACGCGAGAGCGGATTTGGACGCGAAAACATTCCGGCGATGATGGCGGCGGTTGTGGTAATTTCCTTGCCGCTTATTGTAGTTTTCCTTATCTTCCGCAAGAAGATCATGGCAGGTGTTGTTAGGGGAGGTACAAAGGGATGAAGAAATTTGTTTTGTGCCTTTTGCTTATTTGTATTACTCTTTGTTCCTGTCACGGAAGAGTGGAGCATGCCTTGTTTGAAATTCCGGAGGATTTTGACGAGGGCAAGCAATATGAGATAACCTTTTGGGCAAAAAACGAAAATAACGAACATCAGCGCGCAATTTATGCCGATGCGGTGCGAGGATTTGAGGAGCTTTACCCAAATATCAAAGTCACTCTTTCGTCATATACGGACTATGGCATGATCAGAAACGATGTACTCACAAACCTTGCAACAAATACAACCCCCAATGTCTGCATTACATATCCCGACCATGTTGCAGAGTATATGCAGGGCGAAAATGTTATTGTTCAGCTCGATTCACTTATGAGCGATCCGAGATATGGGCTTTCGGGCAGCGAGCTTAAGTTTAAAAGCCCGGCTAAAGATGAGATCATACCGTCGTTTCTTGATGAATGCATCATAGATGGGCACTATTATGCAATGCCGTATATGCGCTCCACCGAGGCCTGCTATGTCAATAAGACCTATGTAGAAAAACTCGGATTCACGTTGCCCAAGGTGTTGACATGGGATTTCGTATGGGAGGTCTCAAATGCCGCGCTTGAAAAGGGCGGGGACGGCAAGTACAAGGTTAACGGTAAGGATGTGCTTATTCCTTTTGTCTATAAGTCTACTGATAACATGATGATTCAGATGATAAGACAAAGGGGAGGGGAGTATTCCACTTCAAACGGAGATGTTTTGCTCTTTAACGATACTACAAAAGAGCTTCTTTCCACTATTTATTCAAACGCAAGAACCGGTGCATTTTCAACTTTTGAACGTTCAGGATACCCTGCAAATTTATTGAATGCAGGCGAGTGTATTTTTGCCGTGGACTCCACTGCCGGCGCAACATGGATGGGCGCGTATGCGCCGCTTATAGACATAAGCGAGGATAAACTTGTTGAGTTTGAAACCGCTGTTTTGCCTGTTCCGCAGTTTGATGCGGATAATGTGCAGATGATATCGCAGGGGCCTTCGGTCTGCATATTCAATAAGGATGATGCAGGCGAGGTGCTTGCATCGTGGCTTTTTGTGCAGTATCTGCTTACAAATGAAGTGCAGATTGCATATTCCTCGACCGAGGGATATCTCCCCGTAACAAGTGCGGCGCATGAAAGTGAGGAATACCGCGACTATCTTGCAAGAGCGGGCGAAGACAATAACACATATTATGATGTAAAAATTGCTGCGGCAAAGCTGTTGCTTGCCAATACCGAAAACACATTTGTAACGCCGGTGTTCAGCGGTTCGGCTTCGCTTCGCGATGCATCGGGCGAGATGATAAACGATGTTACAAAGGCGGCATACAGAAACAAAAATGTTGACAGTGCTTATATAGACAATCTCTATGATAAAGTTTCATCGCTTTACCGTCTTGACCAGATGCAAGGTGTTAGCATTTCTGAGGACGGTGCCGGTGTCAAGACCGGATTCGGCACGCTTCCGACGGCTTCGGTTGTGCTGATTATATCACTTGCGGTTGCTTGGTTGCTTATCGGTGCATACTTTGTCACAGATATGCTTAAAAAACAAAGAAAATAGGCTTTTCCACTTGACTTGACGGCTAAAAGTTGTATAATAATAACAATCTATTCTTTTTACATAAGGAGATTTAAAAAAATGAAAAAGATTATTGCAATGCTTGCAGCACTTACACTTGTATTTGCTTTTGCAGCCTGCGGCGATGTAGCAGAAACCACTGTTGCTGAAACTACCGTAGCAGAAACCACTGTTGCTGAAACTACCGCGGCAGAAACTACTGTTGCAGAAACCACTGAAGCTCCTGTAGCTGTTATGTCATATGCAGAATATGATGCAGCAGAACTTGACGCTGAGGTTGTTATCGAGTGCTATGTTCAGGCAACACAGTCCTGGTGGGACAACAAGATTACCGTTTACGCTCAGGACAAAGACGGCGCATACTTCCTTTATGAAATGGCTTGCTCCGAAGAGGATGCAGCAAAGCTCGTTCCCGGCACCAAGATCCGTGTAAACGGCTTTAAGGGCGCATGGGCTGGCGAAGTTGAAGTTATGGACGCTACTTTTGAGTTTGTTGAAGGTGCAGACACATATGTTGCAGAGGCTATGGATGCAACCGCACTTCTCGGCACTGATGAGCTTATCAAGCATCAGAACAAGTATGCAAGCTTCAAGGGCATGACTGTTGAAGCAATCGAGTTCAAGAACGGCGAGCCCGGCGATGACATTTATGTTACTCTTTCCAAGGACGGCGCTTCTTACTCCTTCTGCGTAGAGCGCTACCTCACAGGCCCCGATACTGAAGTTTATGCAGCAGTTTCCGCACTCAAGGCAGGCGATGTTGTTGATGTAACCGGCTTTATTTACTGGTACGAGGGTGTTAACACTCACATTACAGCTGTTGCCGCTGCACAGTAATATTTTGTTTTAAAAAAGCCATTTAGCAAAAACTTGCTAAATGGCTTTTTATTTTATTGTATCTTTATACGGATATCACCGGTATCGGTGGTGATTTCGCATCTGCCACCACTTACCGTTTTGGGAACGTCAACTTTTCCGGTATCGGTATGCGTAATAAACACCTTGTCTGTCAGTAAACTGCCGCTGACATTGCCGGTGTCTGTTTCTACAAAAATTTCAGAAGCATCTGCATTTTCAAATTTTACAGCACCGGTGCTTCTCTTAATTGAGAATTTTCCAGTAGCAACAACATCGTTTAATAATATGCTTCCGGTGTTGCCGTTTGACACAAGATTTTTGCAGGTTGTTTTTGTAATGGTTGTTTTTTCTGTAGAAACATTGATTTTTACATCGTCCTCGCATGCCGCGTGGGAAACGGTAATTTTGCCCGTTGTGACAGCAAGGTCCATCTTTTTTGCGGAGATGTTTTCAACAGTGATATTGCCTGTACTTGTTTTGATTTTTACAGCATCCGATGCAGAAGCATAGTTTGCTACATTTCCGGTGCTTTCCGAGATGTCTATACTGTCAAAACTTAATTCTTTCGGGATTTGTATGTTTCCGGTTGTTGATTTTATTGTAAGCGCGCCGTATTCGCCTTTAGGGAGGTATACTGTTATTTTGGGCGTGGAAAAGGCTATTCCTATATATTCATACCATTTTCTTGTGTCGTTGACCTTGATTACGAGGGCGCCGTCAATTACTGTAACTGAGTGTTTTTCCTTTTTTGCCTCGTGACATACAACCGAGTGTTCTGAGCCATTCGATATCGCAAATACAATGTCGGCAGTATCGGTTATGATTGATATGTTTTTATAGCTGTCACTGATTTCATATGTATTTGTTTCATATTTTACAGTGGACAGTTTTGAAAAATCCCATTTAAACATCGTCATTGCTCCCCCAAAGATCATGCATCCGATCAATACAAGGAAAAACGCTGTAATAAGCCATATAGCTGTTTTTTTACTCATTACTGTTCCTCCTTTTTTACCAAGCAGTTTTTTATCCACAGCGCAAGTTTTTTTGTAAGTAACAGTATGCCTTTTGTCGCTGCCTTGCATCCAAAGTACATAAAGATAGAAATGCCGGCGCAAACGGTTCCGGCTCCTATTGTAGCAATTCCGGAAAGCGTGTTGCCTTGTGGAATAAATACAATACCTGCTGCAATGCAGGCGACAGTACAGCCGATAAGCGCCCCAAAAACTGCCCATAGGGAAATAATAGCACTCCATAATACAACATAAATAGATAGGAGTACAGAAAATGCGGCGATAACTAATGACAGCCAGATCGGAGAGCCGAGCACCAAAAGTATGATTTCCCATGACTTCATCTTTTTCTTTTGTCTTGCTGTATTTTTTGCAGTTGGAACATCTGCAACAATCTGAGATACAATAGAATCAACTGATCCGATTTCGCCAACTGCGTCATCTTCTAAAAGTCCCTCTTCTATTCGGTCATCTATCATTTCACTGTAAAATGCCAAATGCTCCTCCGCGTCTTTTTGCGGTAATACGGACAATCCATCACGCAACCGGTCAAGAAATTCTTGCTTATTCATGTGTATCATCCCCCTTGGTTACAAAGCGATATATTGAGAAAATCTCCGACCATTCTTTCTTGAAATCTTCGATACGCCTTAATCCTGTTTTAGTGATATGATAGTATTTTCTGAGTCTTCCGTCATGTTCCGCCGTGCGCACTGTCAGCATGTTAGCAGATTCCAAGCGCTTCAGAATAGTATACAAAGTCGATTCGGAAAGTTCAATATATGGCTTCATATCTTTTATGATTTTATAACCGTATGAATCCTCGCTCTTAATAGCAGCAAGGACGCATATATCCAAAAGACCGCGTTTTAACTGTGCATCCATAAAATACCTCTCTTTATGTAATACATCATAACACGAAGTATATGCTTTGTCAATAAATGAAAGAAAAAACTATATTTTTATTGCGTTATGGAAAAAATGTGGTAAAATAAATGTAGTAGCAAAAAGTATTTTTATTTAAGGAGAAACCTTGATGAAGAGATTTATTTATTTTACGGCGGCGCTTGTTCTTCTTGCACTTTTTTCAATGACGGCATTTGGTGCTGAAAAAAATGTGCTTACCGTTAAAGACCTCAACACTGAACATGAAAAAGCCAGCCATGTTTCGGATGATTTCAATACATCCTCGGTTGAGCTGAATTACAGAGAAATTGTTGATTTAAATTCCCCAAAAACTTCGTATAAGAGATACGACAATGCTTTTTATCCTCGTATCAAGCAGCTTCGCGATGATTTGTACATTCTCTTTTTCATGGGCGGACAGACGGGCCCCCATCTCTATTATACGCTTTCAAAAGACGGTGTAACATGGGATAACCCCGAGCCTTTTCATGCCACCAATGATGATAAAAAATTTGTTCACACCGACGGCCCTCTCGCAGGCAAAAATGACAGTATGATTGGATGCAATGCAGATGCTATCATTCTTGATAACGGCGACATTCTCTGTATCTACTATGAGCGTCCGAGTATTGCCTATGCTGAAAATTACGCTCCATATTGGGATATGAACGGTATTTTTATGGTACGCGGCAAGCTTGATGAAAATGACAAGGTTGTATGGGGCGAGCATACAAAAATCTATACAGGCACGGGCTGGGAGCCATATATTCATAAACTGGCTGACGGCACTCTGCAGATTTTCTGGTCATCCAATGCCGAGTATCATTCGCTTTACGGCTATGACATTGTCCGCCGTTCAACCTATGTAATGATGATAGAATCAACTGACAATGGCTATACCTGGAGTCCGGTTGTAAAAGAGGGGGACAAGAATAATTATGTTGCCCTTCGCGTATTCAAGGAATCTATAGGAAAAAAGATACCCGATGTAAAAAACAAAACATATACCGAGCCCATCCAGTACTGGACAGGGCAGATGCCGGTAGTAACAACGCTTTACAATGGCAGGTCGCTTATGGCGGTTGAATCAAAGCAGGCAAATATTACTTTTGATATTTCGCTTGGAATAAGTGAAGAAGGCGGAAAGTGGCGCTCGCTTAACTTTGAGGAAGAGGGACCTGACACCATTATTCATTCGATTTGTGACGGTGCAGGACCTTATCTTAATACTTTCCCATCGGGCGAAGTATACCTAACCTATCATAACGGCAGAGACTTCTTCTATCGCATGCTCAGTCCCGACGGAACAGCATGGGGCAAGGAAAGAAGTGCTCTTCCCGGAACCGGCGGCATGTGGGGGTCAAGTTTGATTGTCGGCCCTCACGAGGTTATCTCTGCGTTTCAGGCAAAGTACGGAGACAAGTACGGTATTCAGTTGGGTCACTCCTATCTCAATCACCGCACCAATGCAAAAAAGATGACACCCGCAATTGATGGTGCTTTTGCCGAATGGAAGAGCAATACCGATGCTTTGTTTGTTGGCAGCAAAGCGCAAGCGCAGATTACTCAACAGGTTGCACATGATGAAAACAATGTTTATTTCCTCGTTAACCGACTTGATAATTATCTTAGAAGCGGTGACGCAGTGATAGTAAACATCGGTGTGGGTGATACGCAGTATTACCGCGTTACTGTAGAACTTGACGGTTCGATGTCTGTTTTATACATTGACAGGGGCGTTGAAACAAAGGTTAGCGGCGGAACTGCGGCGGTCAAGACATACGGAACCGTAGATAACAACAACGATACTGACGAAGGCGCGGTTATTGAAATATCAATTCCCAAATCGCTTGTAAACCTTACCAATGCAACTTCGTTTAAGGCAAGCCCTGCGGTTGTAAATCAGGACGGTGCCGGCGCAATTTGCGATACACTTGATAATATTCCTGCGTTTGTTACAACATCTTGGCCTGAAGTAGTACTTGACTAAACTTTGGAGATATATTTATGAAAAAGAGTTTATTGTTTTATTTAATCGTTGCCATGATGGCACTTCTTGCGTTAAGTGCAGCGGCAGAAGAAACCGTATATCTCAATGACGGCGGAAACGGAACAGGAATCAGTGCAGATTCCCCCCTCGGCTCGCTTGAAGATGCCTTTGATATTCTTGCGCAGAGTGGCGGCAAAGTAGTAATTACCGATACATATACATTTAATGCGCCGTTCTATGCTCCCACGCATGAAAAAAACATTACTATAAGCGGTGGCCAGATCGTAACCAATCATCCATCTTTCAACCGTTTCTATTTTGCAGGACCTACTACCGTTGAAAATATCAAATTTACAATTGGATCAGAGAACTCATCAAAAACTGCAATGTTTGTTGCCGGTTATCATCCGCTTGTTATCGGCAAGGGCGTGAGCGTTCAGTCCGACCTTATTATCTATGTTCTCGGAGGATATCAGCTTCCCGCAACGGATAAGGAGAATAAACATGCTACAAACCGCGACTCATCCATTGTGGTTGAAAGCGGAAATTGGCATGCAGTTGTAGGCTTTTCACGCGGAAGCGGAACTACAAACTATACCGGAACATCAAATATCACCGTAAATGGCGGTACGATCAAGACTGTTTACGGTGCATCCATAAGCGGTTCTTACTCAGGCTCTGCAAACATCACAGTTAACGGCGGTACTGTAAATGCACTTTGCACCGCCGGCGACGCTACAAGACGTATTAACGGTGACGCAAAGGTAACTATTAATGGCGGAACTGTAAAATCGCTCAATCTCAACAATGTCATGGGCCACACCACAGTTAACTTCTTTGGCGGCACAATTGATATCGTTTCACGCACTGTGGAAGATAAGATTAAAGAGTTTGTGGTTGACGGCAAGATGGACCTTGTAGTTCGCAAAGGTGTTCACGCACAGGCGATAATGGATGTTTTCGATACTGCAAAATATGAGGACGGATCCGAAATTTCCGGAGCAATTGATGCAGATGTTGCATCATACACTCTTCTTGATACCAAGCCTGAAAAATCCACAGCGCACCCTGCAAAGATTTATGTTGCCAATGTCGGTGACGGAACCGGTTTTACTCCCGATAGCCCTATAAGTGACCTGGCACAGGCTTACGATATGCTTTCCGGTATTGACGGAACAATTGTTCTTATCAATACGGTTGAATTCAAGTCAAACTTTATCGAGCCCAACCATGACAACAAGATTGTTATAACTTCTTTTGACGGAGTAAACTATTTTGACGGCGGAATCAAGTTTGACAAAGGCAGACGCTTTTTCTTCGGAGGAGATACAACTTTTGAAAACACAAAGATAGATTTTGAGGGCACCTTGCTTTTTGTCGGCAGATTTCATAATATCGCTTTTGGTACAGGGCTTGTAACCCCCACAATCGATGTGGCAAGCATCTATGTTCTCGGGGGATATCAGCTTTACGAATCCGACACTCTGGTTCCGCACAATGTTGATAATCATATCACGATCGAAAGCGGAAATTATTATGCCGTTATCGGATATACAAGAGGTGTTGAAATCAGCGGTTATATCCATGACTTTACCGGAACATCAACCCTTAACCTCCTCGGCGGTTCTGTTGATCGCGTTTACGGAGGACCGATTCAGTCAAGCGAAGGTGATAATGTTGTCATAAATGTTGACGGCTGCCGCGTAAACAAGTTTATTCAGGTCGGCGGCGACCAGAGCATCCATTCAAACAATGCGGTTGTAAATGTCAAGAGCGGATATGTAAAGCAGCTTGATATGCGAAATGTGCTTGATACCGTTACCGTGAATTGGACTGGCGGAGATATAGATGAGTTTGCATGCAACAATTGCGAATATCAAGGCGAAATAAACGAAGAACTGCTTGCGCTTTTTGAGAATTCTACATATGTTCTGAATTATATGAATGTTGAACCGACAGATGAAATGCTTAAGTGGTTTGATACTGTTACAAACGATATTCCCCAAGGATCCACTACTGTCAAGCTGACTATCGGTTCTACTACTGCTTATATCAACGGAGTAGCACAGACTCTTGATGCTGCCCCCATAAACCGCTTGAGTCGCACAATGCTTCCTGTAAGATTTCTTGCAAATGCATTTGGTGTTGATAACGGCGGCATTAAATGGGACGCGGCAACCAGAACTGCAACACTAACAAATAGCGAAGTGACAATCGTTGTTACAATTGATGCAAAAGAAATGCTGGTAAACGGAAAGGCAGTTGCGCTCGATTCTCCTGCGATTATCGAAAGTAACCGCACATATCTCCCGGTGCGTGCTATTGCAAACGCGCTCGGCGTTGCAAATGACAATATTGCATGGGATGCGGCAACCAATACCGCAACACTTGTAAAATAATTCAAATGATAAAAACAGAAAAGGAACTCATGTACTATGCATGAGTTCCTTTTTTACTGCAGAACTTCAAGAGTTGCTTGGCTTGCTAAGTTGATAGAAAGCTACGGCAGAAGCGGCGGCAACATTCAGCGAATCGACACCGTGGTACATCGGTATTTTCACGGTAAAATCGCAGTCGGCTATGGTGTTGTCGGAGAGCCCGTCCCCCTCGGTGCCCATAATTACGGCGAGTTTCTTTTCGTCTGTAAGCCGTGGGTCATTAATTGAAAGGGAATTGTCCTTAAGTGCCATAGCTACGGTTTTGAACCCAAGAGCCTTTATTTCATCAAGAGAGTCGTCGGTCAAAAACGTCCATTCAATCTGAAACACGGTACCCATGCTGACTCTTGCAGCGCGTCTGTACAGAGGATCGGAGCATCCGGGAGTCAGTAGCACTGCATCCATTCCAAGTGCCGCTGCTGAGCGGATTATGGCGCCTACATTTGTCGGGTTCATAACTTTATCAAGTATAACTATTCTGTTTTTGTTCTCACAAATTTCTCTTACGGTGTGTAGTGGTTTTCGCTTCATAGCGCACAGCATACCTCTTGTAAGTTTGAAGCCTGTAAGCTGTGTCAGAATATCAAATTCTGCGCAAAAAACAGGCACATCTTTTATCCTTGAAAGGATATGCTTGCCTTCTCCCTCAATATGCTTTTTCTCCATAAGACACGACACCGCTTCATATCCCGAATCAAGAGCGCGCTCGATAACTTTTGGGCTCTCGGCGATAAACATACCTTTTTCCGGGAACTCGCGATTTAACAGTTGACCCTCGGTTAACCGTGCATATACATCCAAGCGAGGATCAAGAAAATCTGTTATTTCTATAATGTTATACATGTTTTTCTCCGTTATATTGCTTATATATGCAAAGCTTGGCAAAGAGGGAAGAGAGCTTATCCGCTGGCTATATCGCACGGATATGTCAAGGCAGACTTATATAAGCGGAATTTCAAAGTCCTTGAGCTACAGAAGATACGAATACGAAAACGGTCTCGAACCAATGCCGCCATCGATATGTCTGCGGGATGACGGAACTTTTCATTTTTCCTATTCGCTGTTCAGCAGTTATCTTTGTATAGGAAAATATGAGCTGGCAGACGGCATACTGACGCTTAGAACAGACGACGGTAAGAATACATATGTATTTGGCACTACAGATGACGGATTTGCTTTTGATGCGGCGCAATCTTCGTATATACCGAGCTACAAGTATTCCGGCGCTGCCGCCGAGAGTCAGTGCCCCGTACCCGACGGTGCCGTGTTTGAATTTAAGGGTGTTCGGTCGGTTTACGATCCCATATATGACGTTGCGGAATACGACATAGACAAAGAAGGTGAAAAGGAGACTTTGACACTCAGCGCAGGTCCGACGTCCGGACGTTTTACATTCAGGTTTACTGCTACAGAGCCAAGCGGAGAGACAATAGAAAATATTTTCCCGGCTGACGGATGGATCGCCTTTTCGTTTGAAGAGGCGGAAGGAGGGGAAGTGTACCTCCGTGCCAAGACAGAGGGGGGCGAAGATGTGTATTACCGCCTCGGTATAAAGGATGGGAATATCACTATCGCCGAGGTTACGGAAGAAGGTATCTTTTAAACGCTTTGGGCGAAGCGGTTGAAGAATTGACTGAGAGCGTGTCTCGACTATAGCCTAAGAGCAGAAGTCAGAAATAACAAAAAATGCAAGGGCAAGCCTTGCATTTTTTGTTTACTCTTTGATAAGCGCAATTATTTGCGTGATGAACTTACTTTTGTCTGTATGCGGCAGGCGAAGTTTTCATAACCCGCTTGAAACACAGATAGTAACTCTGTATACTGCCAAAACCTACTTTGTATGCGACATCCTCAATTTTTTCTGAGCGTAAAAGCGGTAGTGATTTGCGCACTCTGAGCATTGCGAGGTACTCGCAAAAGCCGGCACGGAATGTCTTCTTGAAAATCGATGAGAAATAACTGTAGTTGTATCCAAGTTCATTGGCAACCTTGGACAATGTGAGCGGCTCTGCATAATGCTTTTCTAAATATGTGAGCGTTTGCAGGGCAAAGTCGCCCTTGCTATTTTGTGTTTTTGCCTGAAACTTTCCGTGCTCGAGCAGTTTGCCGAGGACATATTTATAAATGCCGTCACGCAGAATCGGATTCTTTGTTGATGCGAGCTGTATAAGATGGTCATACAGGTCTTTTGCAAGTGTTTTGTCCTTGAAAATCAAGTGTGAAAGCTGCTTGTCTTTAAGTGCCTGTTCCCATGTGTCGGTATACGAAACGGGAAAAACAACGGCGAGGGAAGAGTGGTTTTCCTGTCTGGGAAAGCGGTGTGTGCAAAATGGAGGGATAAACAAAAACTCCCCTTCCGAAAGCGTTTCATTTTTGCCGTCTATCAAAAGCTCTTTATTTTCCTTAATGCAATACTGTATTTCGATAGCACGGTGAAAATGCTCTTTGCAATAGTTTTTGCCGATGCAGAAAAATTCCTTTGCATCACGGTAATGCTCGTATTCCATATCCTCACCTCAACTATAGGATATATTGACAAATCTTAAATGTCAACAAAAAAATTGGAAATGTTTGTGCGGAAAAACATATATTTTCCAAAAATCTTGGAACAAGTTCAAACATATCTTGATTTAAAAAAGGTTTGCCGTATGGCATAATTAAGATATAAAAGGAGGGATTATACATGTCTATTTTCGACCTTTCCATGTTTGATATGCGCCCGAAAGCTGACGAACGCTTTGTTATAAAGGGTGATAAATACAGAATAACCGTGCTTACCGAGCAGATGCTGCGCCTTGAATACAGCAAGGACGGCGTTTTTGAGGATAGGGCAACGCGCCTTGCTTTCAACCGTGCGTTTGATACACCCGAGTATGAAACCTATTTTGAGGACGGGCTTTTGCACGTTGTTACAAAGCATTTGCATCTCCGTTATGACGAAAAGGAGTTTTCGGAGTTTGGAATGCAGATTTTTGTTGACGGCACGGGAGATTGGCGATACGGCGCAAAACCGTTGACACTTTTCGGCACAGTACGCACGATTGACACTGTGAACGGTGCTTGCAAACTCGGTGACGGACTTTTGGCAATGCGCGGCTTTACAACGCTTGATGACAGTAAAACCATCGCTATTGGGGATGACGGATGGCCCGTGCCTCTTGTCAGCGACCGCATAGACCTTTACTTTTTTGGCTATGGCAGAGATTTTGAAAAATGCATTTCGGATTTCTACAAGCTTTCGGCGCCGGTTCCGCTTCTCCCGAGATATTCTCTCGGCAACTGGTGGAGCCGCTATCATGCGTATACCGACGAAGAGTACCGCACACTGATGGATGCATTTGAGGAAAAGAACATTCCTCTTTCCTGTGCGGTGATCGATATGGACTGGCATATCACAAAAACGCCGGACCCCATAAAATACGGCAGTGGCTGGACAGGCTATACATGGAACCGTGAGCTTTTTCCGGATCCCAAAGCCTTTCTTGCAGACCTGCACAGAAGAGGACTTCGCACAACGCTCAATTTGCATCCCCGCGACGGCGTGAGAGCGTTTGAAGAGCAGTATGAGGCATTTTGTAAATTCCTCGGCAAAGAGGCGGACGGAAAGCAGATAGAATTTGACGCATCCGACCGCAAATTTATGGAGGGATATTTTAAAACCGTGCTTAATCCCATGGAGGATGACGGCGTTGACTTTTGGTGGATTGACTGGCAGCAAAAGGGTGGCACACGCATCGAGGGATACGACGTGCTTTGGATGCTAAATCACTGCCACTATGTTGACTCTGCACGCAAAGGAGGCAGGGGACTTTTGTTCTCACGCTATGCAGAGCCGGGCTCGCATCGCTATCCTACAGGCTTTTCCGGTGATACGCATGTCACATGGGAGAGTCTTGATTTTCAGCCGTATTTCACTGCAACGGCGGCAAATATCGGTTACTCGTGGTGGAGCCATGACATCGGCGGTCATATGGGCGGTTACCACAACCACGAGCTGCAGACACGCTGGGTACAGTTTGGTGTATTTTCACCTGTTTTGCGCCTGCATTCTACAAGCAACCCGTTTAACTCCAAAGAGCCGTGGAAGTACGGTGAATGCGAGGGCGTAATTTCCGAATTTCTGCGTTTGCGTCACCGTCTTGTGCCATACATCTACACAATGATGTACAGAGGATATACCGACGGAATTCCGATGGTGCGCCCGATGTATCATAAGTATTCTCGCACTGCAAACGCTTTTTCGGTCAAGAACGAGTATTTCTTCGGCGACCTTATTGTTGCCCCGATTACATCTCCCTGTGACAAAGAAAGCGGACTTTCAAAGGCAGAGGTATGGTTGCCCGAGGGAACATACATTGACTTTTTCAGTGGCAGAGTTTATAGCGGCGACCGTAAATTCTTTGCTTACAGAAGTATTGATACTATGCCCGTGTTTGCAAAAGCAGGCTCGGTGGTTCCGCTCGCACAGCTTGAAAACAAAAACGGAGTAGATAATCCCGATGCACTCGAAATCTGTGTATTCGGCGGCGACAGCGGCGCATTTACAATGATTGAGGATAACGGCAAGGCAGGAAAAGACCTTGTCAGCGCACACACAGAGTTCAAGTTTACCTACGGCAAAGAAGCTGTGCTTGAATTTACTCCGAGCGCATGTGACACGGTTCCCACTGTGCGTGATTATAAGGTAAGCTTCATTGCTTTTTCAAAGCCCGAACGCATTGCTGTTTCTGTCGGCGGCAAGGAGGCGGAATGCGAATTCACCTATGATTCAAAGCGCCGCACCGTATATGCCGATATCGGCAAGATTACGGCAGGAGAAACGGTTAAAGTCACACTTTGCGGCGACGGAAAGCTCCCCGAAAACGAAGTGCACGACACAGCCTACGAGCTTCTTGCCGCTGCACAGTGCAATTACTCCGATAAGACACTGCTTATGAACTTTGTGAATAAAAATGCATCTGCAGCCACACGCATACAGGACATGCTTTCACGCAAAGTAAATGACTCTTTGCGTGGTGCAATTATAGAGCTTTTAAGTGCTGATTAAAAAGGAGAAGACAATGTTTTCAAAGAAGATTTGTTTCGCATTTTCCCTGATTTTTATGTGTATTTTCAGCTTGAGCATTTTTGCGGCATCCCCCAGCGAAGAGGTTTTCGGTGATATCCGTGTACAGCTTCTTTCGGATACGCTTGTGCGTATTGAACTTGAGGGGCAAAACGGCTTTGAGGACCGTCCATCCTTTACCGTTGTGGGTAGAGATAATTGGGATGCGGTTGAATATACCGTTACAGAGAGCGAGGGTTATGTTGTAATCGCTACCGATGCATACTCTGTGTATATTCCCGACGGCGCATCTTCGCTTAGCGGTTGCTATATTATCGACGTGGGCGGAGAAATTTTGTGGCAGTATAGCGCAAATACCACCTCAAACGTGTATTTGCCTTCTCCCTCGGATAAACTTGACAGTTGGTTTTTCACCGATTCGCCTCGCATTATTCCGTCTGCGGCGGGATATTCGCTGACCGACCCGTACGAAGAGTTTAACGGATGGGATATGGATAACGATTCTACCGATGCGTTTGTATTTTTGCCAAAGGGCGATTATAAAACCTTTACTGAGGATTTTGTAAAACTCACGGGCAGATCCGAACTTATCACCCCTAAACTTCTCGGCTATTGGGATTCTCGTTATTATGCCTATACTGCCGAAACCGCTTTGCAGCAGATCAAAGACTATCAGGACAAGGGATATTCAATCGATGTGCTCGTAATTGACACCGACTGGCGCAAAGTCGGTGAAACGGGCGGCGTTGGCTATGAGATTAACGAGGAGCTTTTCCCCGACATGGCGGCTTTCCTCGAAGAGGCTCACGC
The DNA here is from genome assembly GCA_015064965.1 of Oscillospiraceae bacterium. Classification (GTDB taxonomy): domain Bacteria; phylum Bacillota; class Clostridia; order Oscillospirales; family CAG-272; genus UMGS902. The sequence goes on along the minus strand of SVRG01000003.1, from coordinate 12,390 downwards.
ACTTGGCGTTGACATTGTGTTTAACGACCATCCCGAACCCGTTTCGGGAACTGACAATTTGCTTGACAAAGAGGAAGTTGCCTATCGCTCCGAAAAATTAAAACTCATACTCTCGCTCGGACTTGATTATTGGTGGTACGACCGCAACTGGAGCGTGTCGCTTAACCCCATTCACAAGGATCTTTCGATATATGCAACGGGTATGTACGCATTTGATTTTGTAACCGAGGAGTATTACAACAGTATTACCGACCTTGGTGAATATGCAAGACGCGCGCTTATCATGGGCAACGTTGACGGCATTAAAAACGGCGCGCTTACCTATGCGCCCGAGCTTGCCGCCCACAGATACACCCTCCAATGGACGGGTGACGTTGGAGTTTGGGAAGAGGATATTGCCGACGAAATTTTTAACGCGGTTTACGGCGGTGTAAAACTCGGTCTTCCTTATGTGAGTGCCGATATCGGCGGTCATATGGAAGGCAAGCTTATGGACGATTTGTACGTTCGTTGGATGCAGTTTGGCGCACTTTCGCCTATTATGCGTGTGCATTGCGGCAAAAACATGGTTCGTATGCCGTGGTGCTTTGGCGAAACGGCAGAGAGCGTTACACATACCTACGTTGATATGCGTTACCGCTTGATTCCTTTGTACTATGCGCTTGCGCATGAAAATTATGAAACGGGATTGCCGCTTGTAAGACGTCTTGACGTTAACTATCCGCAGTATGCGGAAAGTGCGGCAAACGACCAGTATTTGCTTGGCGATTCGATTTTGGTTGCGCCCATTGCAGAGGGACTTGTTCCTACCGAGGATTATACTCTTTCTCTTACCGCAGAGTATTTTCCAAACCAAACTCTTTCGGGCACTCCTACCGTTATCGAGCAGGTTGATACTCCCGCATTTGACGTTGGTACCGGTACACATCCGAGTATCGGCAAGTCAAGCGACTTTTCGATACGCTATAGCGGCACAATTACCGTAGGCAAAAACGATATCGTTCTCCGTTTCTTTGCGGATGACGGTATCAGAATTTACATTGACGGTGAAGAGATTGCAAACCTTTGGGACGTGTACGACGTTTACTTTACAAGCGAGCCCCTTTTGGCAGGCACCACTCATTCAATCACAATTGAATATTTTGAGGACGTAAACAATGCACATCTTAAAATGTGGGTATACGGTGAGGCTAAAAACGAGCGCACCGTGTTTATCCCCGACGGAGAGTGGATGGACGTGTGGACGGGTGAAACCTTTGTCGGTCCTACAACCGTTTCGGTTGCACATTCGCTTACCACTTCGCCTGTTTTTGTACGCATGGGCAGTGTGATTGCTCTTGCCGACGTTGTGCAGAATATGGACGAAAGTGATTGGAGTCACTTAACGCTTGACGTATATCCAAGTGTTACAAACTCTGCAGAGTTCACCCTTTATGAGGATGACGGAGAAACCGTTGCATACAAAGACGGTCAGTTCCGCACCACCTCCATCACCCTTTCGGGAGAGGGAAATACCGTAACTCTTAAGGTAGATGCGGCAAACGGCGCATTTACAGGAGATAGAGCTTTTGCCGACCGTACTTGGACAGTGCGTGTACACGGTAGAGACGACTTCGGTACACTCACGCAAATGACGCTTGACGGTGTGCCTGTTTCGTTTACCGCTCTGCAAAAGAATGCGGATGCGGCACCGCTTGCCGTTTCGGGCGGCGCGCGCGACAACACGGTTTACGAATACACCTTTACCTCGCCGATTGCAAAAGAGAACACGGTTATCTTTACCTTTGCTTCTGCAAGCGAGGATGGCGTTAACGAAAATTATGATGCTGTCGCGGCAACAACAAACGTTACGGTTGAAAAGCTTGTTAAAGCATCTGCGGCAGATAATATTTCCGAAATCGGCAACAAAGACTGGGTGTATTTCGGTGCGCTCGGCAAGGAAACCGTAATTCGCAAAAACGTAAAATCTCATATGATTGGCGACCTTTCGATACTCGGCTCTTACGGCGGTCTTTCCGATAGTTTTGAACTTTGTTGGCAGGACGGCGACCTTAGAAAAATAGGCACCTCAAAAAAGGGCGTATATACCAAAGCCGAATTTGAACTTCCGCTTTCGGTTGATAGCGAAACAACACAGTATCAGTTGTTCTTGGGCGGTTGGAAGTCTATTGCAAAACTCACCGTGCGCGACCGTGCAGGAAACGCACAGACTTATACTTTCGGCGATATGACCACCAATTATTACTATAAGATTACCATTGATTGCAGCGCGGCACAGGATAGCGAAATTTATATCAGCTACTCGGTACTTTCGGGTGAAAACGTTACTGTAACTGCCGTCGCGGCATCAGACGGTAACCGTGTTGAACTTCCAAACGTGGATTTTGCCGCAGGTGCAGTTCCGATTACGGTCAGCACTCCGCATACCGATACGGTTGACCTTACCGCCCTCGGTAACCTCGACTGGGAGTTTTACGGAAAACTAAATAGCAAAGATACGGTACAGTTCTATCGCAAGAGCGGCAATCAAGACTATATCAACACCGTTTTCAGCAGTGAAAAATTGCACTATGATAACAAGGCGGAGATAGCGTGGAGCGACGGCGACACGGTAACCGAGGCAAAAACACTTAGCGGCACCAATACAAACGGAACCGTTAAGGTAACTTTAAACACAAAGGGTGTAGACACGGTTACAATGCTTGTCGGCGCATGGAAGGGTACCAATACTATGAATGTATATGATTCATACGGTTTGCCCCTTTCGGCTGCGAAGGTCGTTGTTCAGAATGATACCACATCGCAAATGGCGCTTGTTACGCTTGACTTTAGCAACTACACACTTGACAGTGCAACCGTTGAGTTTGCGTTTTCGGGAAGTGGCAATATCTCGGTTAATGCAATTGCTGTTGGCGGCACCGCAACCGATTTCGACAGCGACGGAAAAGTTACTCTTGTGGATGCGATGATACTTATCAAAGCCGTTCTTAATAAAAAGCCTATCGGTTACGGCGACACACCCCCCACTTTACTCGACGTTATTCGTCTTATGAAAATTATCGCGCGATAATTAATAAAAAATGCGCTTGCTGATGCAAGCGCATTTTTTACTGTTGATTTTTGTTTCCGAGTTGGTAGAATGCTACAGCAGATGCGGCGGCAACGTTAAGCGAGTCAACACCGTGATACATCGGGATTTTCACGGTAAAATCGCAGTCGGCTATGGTGTTGTCGGAGAGCCCGTCCCCCTCGGTGCCCATAATTACGGCGAGTTTTTCTTCGTTTGTAAGGCGCTCGTCGCTTATGGAGAGGGTGTTGTCTTTCAGTGCCATAGCAACGGTTTTAAAGCCGAGTGATTTTACTTCGTCAATACCGTCATCACTTAAAAACGTCCACTCAATCTGAAATACCGTACCCATGCTTACTCTTGCGGCGCGTCTGTAAAGCGGGTCTGAACTTCCCTTAGTAAGCAGTACCGCATCCATTCCGAGCGCCGCCGCCGAGCGGATTATCGCTCCGACGTTTGTCGGGTTCATAACTTGGTCGAGTATAACGATTCGGCTTTTGTTTTCGCATATCTCTTTTACTGTGGGGAGCGGCTTTCTCTTCATTGCGCACAGCATACCTCTGGTGAGTTTGAAGCCCGTGAGCTGTGTCAGAACGTCAAATTCCGCACAGAAAACGGGTATGCCTTTTATTCTGTCAAGGATATGCTTGCCCTCTCCCTCGATATGCTTTTTCTCCATAAGGCAGGATACAGCCTCGTATCCCGCATCGAGCGCACGCTCGATGACTTTCGGACTTTCCGCTATGAACATACCTTTTTCGGGGAACTCTCTGTTCAGTAGCTGCGCCTCGGTCAACCGTGCATATACATCAAGACGTGGGTCAAGAAAATCTGTTATTTCTATAATGTTATTCATTGAAAACTCCGTTATGTTGATATGTATATTGTAACCGTATCCACCCCTTGTGTCAAATATTTATTTAAAAAAAGAGAAATACTTGATCCCACTGCTTTTACTTTGGATCGACATATCCGGCGTCACGGGAGAAAAAGGCGCATTGAATGACTATGGATGTTTGCATTTTGATACTCCGATTCTGCTCGGTATATCAGAACCGGCATATAGCGAGGCGGAATTAGCTCATTTCAAAGAAGAGGATTCCAAACAATACACTATAGACAAAAAGACCAAAACCGGCTACGGATGGACTCAAGTTATACGCCATCTTGAAACCGCCTTGCGTGAACAAAAGCGTATAATGGTAGCGGCACAGGCAAGCGGCGATAATTATGCGAATATTTCTTTCAGCAAAAAATGCTATTTTTTGCTCATCAGATTCTTTTTTATCTCTGTGATAAAACTTCCCATTATGTTCGATTCCAATTTTATACTCAGGAAGATAAATATCTATTCCTTTACCAAAATCTATGTTCCTGCTCTCAGCATGTGTCACTTTTTTACAATAGAATAGTGGTAATAAAAAAACGATTACTGCAACAAAAAAACGATTACTCTCTAAAAAAACGGTTACCCCCCACTAAAAAAACGGTTACTCATAAGGGCGGGGGAGAATCGTAAAAAATAAAGAAAAAAGCAGCATTTCACTCGTGAAAAATGGTGATTTCACAGAGTACCGTGCTGTTTTTGATTTTTGTTAAAATCCAGCAAAGCCTTATTTTATGCGGTTCTTGAGGCGCAAAAAAGTAAAAGCACGCTGATTCTATCAAAATTAGCGTGCTTATCTGAAAAAGGGTGTTAGAACCTGTACAATGCATTCCGGAGAAAAGCGGTGGTGCATTGCTTTTAATAGCGGTTTGTGCAATGGTGCAATCAACGAAATCAAGAAAAGTGTATGTCAACTTTAATTTTGCCATATTCATTTTGCGCTTCTATGAAAATACCACATATTTCATCAACTAGGCCAGTAAAATCTTCGGTCCTGCCGTAAATGATACGGGAATGATGTTTTTTCCTTAGAATTGTAAAATCATCACCCTTGTACGGAAGGCCAGTCAGTATATCCCATAGAGCATCCAAGTTCTCACCATACCAGTCCATCCACTCCATTTTCACACGCATTTCTTGATATATTTCTGACATGCTTTGGCATTTGGCAAAATCAATAACGACTTTTTCACGAGGGACAAACGAATAGTCTAGGTGGAGATTTCCGTATATCAACTTAATTTGCTCGAAAAGTTTGATAATATCTGCAAAAACAATTGCAGCATCTCCGTACAACCTATCCGAATAGCGGATATTCACAAAATGTCCACTGTTGCTTTTCAGAAACTCTGCGAGAGAGTCTATTGAATAGACCTTTGGGGTGATGCCGAAGTCTGTTGAAATAGCATTGAATAATGTGTATTCGCTATCATATCTACCTAACCATAATTCAATTGTTTTCATTTGTATCACCTATTCGTACATTGTGTATAAGGGTTTCTGTATTCGTACATAATGTGCTCCTTTACTGTAATACTTCGTAAAAAGTCTTAAAATGGTCATATGTAGCAAAAATCAAATCATCGTTTAAATAGACGATTCTGGAATCGTTGCGATATCCACTCTCATAGTTAATATCCGCTTCATACCATATGCGACCTACATCATCAGGCAGTTTATGCTCTGCGTTTTTATATATTCCTCCACCAATCATTTTTCCAGGGAGTACCTCCGACAAATTGCCTTTGTGTTTTCATTCTTTCTCCTTTATTATACAATATTTTTTGTAACGGGGCAATTATATTATAAAATAAAGAATCCGGGAAAATTCGGAAAGTTTATGAATGCTTTTAAAAACAATAAGCCTTGTGAATCCAGTGTTCACAAGGCTTTGCTTCGCTTTGGGGCGGGATTTGACAACCACAAGGTCTCGCGGGGCGAGCCCTGATGCCTTGCTACGCAATGCAGGTGGTTGCAAATATTATCCACACAGCAAAAGAGGACGAAAAAAGCACCCCCATGGGTGCTTTTTGTTCTGTGTCTGCACTCACAAAAAGATAGAAAAAAACAGGTTTCGAATGTCGCCCATAGCGCACAGGGAATCTTGTACGGCTTTGCTATCCTCGGTAGCCTGCTCAAAAGGACGGATATTCCCGTACCATAAATCTTCAAGTGTGTTTTTCATAATTACGCCCTCCTTGTAGTACGAGATATTACCATACCTTTTTGTAAATATCCAGTAAAATATAAAAACCGCCTATGCTTTTTTGCATAAGCGGTTGTGAGGAAAAATGTTATAACCACCAGGCTTTGGTTTTATAATCTAAAGAAAAACTGTCTTCAACAAATTTCGGAATATCCATATGAAGTTTTTGGTCAAAATCCTTGTCGTTTCTAATCTTTTTTCTTATGTCGGCTGCGACTTTGCTGTGATCATTTTTTTCTATAAGATTTCCGTCTGCAAATACTAACTCAACAAGTTTTTTGTATGCCCAGGCTCTTTGATACCCCATATGAATATAGTATTCATGTATAAATCCGTCGCCTACAAGAATCTTTCCTGTATAATCTAATTTGATATTTAAACCTTTGTAAAGATGATGCCCCATGTAAGCGAATCTTTTATTACGGTCTTCTTCAAAAAAAGGTTTTACGCCTTCTATTTCGGGGTAGTAATCATCTTTTGAATTGATATATAAATCTTCTAAAAAGATACCTTTGTCAGTTATGTTATAAACACACCAAAACCCCCGCCAACAAGCGGTGCTTACGGATTCAGGCGTAATGCCATATTTAGATGGGTCGAAACTTAAAGGCTCACTGATAGCGACCATTGTGAATTCTGATTTGTCAAATTTGAATCTATCACCTATTTGCGCCGTCATCTGCAACAACTCCTCATTTTAAATTATGAGTTAATTATACCATAATGCATTTTTGTTTTCAATATCAATCCCTGAACGATTTAATACTTGAACGATTGTATGAGTTGCACTTGCGATACCTGCACCTGCAGTAGTTGCACTTGCGATGCGAGGGAATGGCATAAAAATAAAAAATGCCCTTAAAATCATCGAAAATGATGATTTAAGGACAAAAATAGCGAAACCGCAGCACCTTTTTGTATCGTCTGCGGTTTCTTTTTTGGTTGCGGGGGCGGGATTTGACAACCACAAGGTCTCGCAAGCGAGCCCTGATGCCTTGCTACGCAATGCAGGTGGTTGCAAATCATAATACACTCCCTAACGCAAAGCAAAAAGCAGCACGCCATGCGTACTGCTTTTACTTTGGTTGCGGGGGCGGGATTTGACAACCACAAGGTCTCGCAAGCGAGCCCTGATGCCTTGCTACGCAATGCAGGTGGTTGCAAATCATAATACACTCCCTAACGCAAAGCAAAAAGCAGCACGCCATGCGTACTGCTTTTACTTTGGTTGCGGGGGCGGGATTTGAACCACACGACCTTCGGGTTATGAGCCCGACGAGCTACCAGGCTGCTCCACCCCGCGATATTAAATTGGTGCCGGAGGCCGGGGTCGAACCGGTACGAGTGTTACCTCACGGGATTTTAAGTCCCGGGCGTCTGCCTATTCCGCCACTCCGGCACGATTACCTTTCGGCAACAGAGATATATTATCATACTTTGCATTGCTTGTCAATACTTTTTTAAAAAACTTTTGAAAACCGTTCGACGTTGCTCGACGATTTTTTTACACTTATTTATGAAATATTGTATATTTTTCTGTTGACTTTTTTACATTGAAATTGTATAATCTTGTTGAAACATGGGGCTTTCATGGTTTAATTTTATTATATCTCACGTTTTGACTTGCAAAAAAATCAAAAAATTTTGTACACATTATATGTGGAGGGCGATGTATGTCTGACGGCATTATTTACAGCTTTGGCACGGAAAAATATGCGTATGAAAATATGCACTCGGAGTACGAGGGCAATTTTTGCATAGAAAAAATGGGTATCACATACCCTGATAAGCGTTATCTTATTGACCGTGAGAATTACGGACGGTATTTTTACCGTCATATCTACGTGCTTGAATATGTAATTTCCGGCGAAGGATATGTTGAATGCGACCATGAAGTTTACAAGGTAAAAGCAGGCGATTTTTATATGCTTTCAAGCCGTCATTTGCACCGTTACTATTGTAATCCGGACAACCCTTATTCGAAGATCTGGATCAACGTCGGCGGCCGTCTTATGAACGAGATGATGCAGCTTTACAATCTCCAAAGCGGTATCGTGATAAAACAGATGAATTGCCGCAAGACTTTTGACTCGATTTTTGAAGAGTGTTCGCGAATCACTTGTGAAAACAAGGCGGAGATCTATCGCAGTGTTTTCAAACTTATTGTGCGACTTCTCGATCAGCTCACAAGCGATTCTTCGTGCGATATGCTTGCGCCGTCTTCCTATAAAATCCGCGACTTTATTGATGCAAATATTCAAGCGGATATCAGCCTTGATGACATTGCCAATAAATTCTTTTTCAGCAAATCTTATATTATCAGCTGCTTTAAAAATGAGTTTGGCATTTCTCCAAAGCAGTACATAATTCAAAAAAAGATCGAGACCGCAAAGAATATGCTTCTCGAAACGGATATGAGCATAAAAGCAATTGCGGAGATGCTGCATTTTGCAGATAGCCACCATTTTTCAAATACATTCAAAAAGCAGACCGGAACAGCACCGGTAGAGTTCCGTTTAAAGGCAGGGCAAAACTAAATGAACATAATTCTCATCGGTATGCCCGGCTGTGGCAAAAGCACAGTCGGTGTTATACTTGCAAAGGTAATGGGAATGCATTTTTGCGATACTGATATAGTTATTCAGGAACGCGAGGGCAGAAAACTACAGGACATAATTAACACCGATGGAAACGATGCGTTTCTCGACTGTGAGCAGAGAGCACTCCTTTCTATAGATGCAGAAAACACGGTTATTGCCACCGGAGGAAGTGCGATCTACTCCGACGAGGCGATGCAGCACCTCAAAAAAGGCGGCAAGGTTGTATATCTTAAAGTCAGCGAAAAAGAAATCGAGCGCAGACTTGCAGATTTTGCCGCGCGCGGTGTGGCGATCAAGGACGGCATGACTGTACTTGATCTTTACAACGAGCGTGTTCCGCTTTATGAAAAATATGCGGATATCACCGTTGTCGGCGAGGGATGGGACATCCCGGCTGTAATCGGCAAAATTGCAGAAGGACTTGCAAGACTGTAAAAAAAGCGGCATTTGCCGCTTTTTTATTTTGTAATTTTGGGATTGTCGGTAATGCCGAGGATATAGTCAACGGAAACATTGTAGAATTTTGACAGCTCGATCAGAATATCCGTAGGTATGTCGCGCTGCCCGAGTTCATAGTTGCTGTATGCTTGTTGAGAGCAGTTTAAAACCTTGGCAATGTGACTTTGGGTGAAATCGTTGTCTTCGCGTAAATCTCTTATACGTTTATACATACTGTACTCCTGTAATGTTATGTAAACATTATAAAGTACCGCATTTTGTGGTATTGACATTCACAACAAAATGTGGTAATATGCAGTTGCAATGGTTTTCCAAATATGGTAAAATCAAATCAGAAGAATTAAAGGAGGAAATCATATGAAAAAGCTTACGGTACTTGTTTTGACAATTCTTATGCTGACGCTTTTTGCTGGTGCAGCGACTTTTGAGTATATTTTGCCAACTGAATACCAGAAGATAGAGTTTGCAACTTTTCTTGGTACAGGATGGCGCATTATTGCCATGGACAAAAACGGCAATACCGCAATGTATAATCACAAAGGGGAAAAGTTGAGCGCCGACTATGATTCTTTTAGTCTTAACACAAACGGAATTGGCATTGCACGCCGCGGTGATAAGGTTTTTTTGATAAATTATAACGGCAAGGAAATCGAGGAGTTTGGCGGCAATTATATTTCTCACGATTCTTCATATGTTCTTTTGGACCTTGGCAATAACAATGACGGCAGACCGATCTTTTATTACCAGGGCGAGTTTGCTGTGTGTACATATGACGGTAAGGTTGTTAAAACTCTCCCGTATGAGGACTATTTGCCAAGCCGCACTGCGGGATACGGTTTGTCCTTTGAAAGCGGTAGACTGATTTTTGAAAAAGACGGCAAATACGGTGCCATAAATCACAGCTTTGAAGTTGTTATCGAACCGGTTTACGATAGTATTTGCGGATTTACAAACGATAGCTATACAACAGTTGCAATTAAAGACGGCAAATACGGAATAATCGACTATGACGGCAATGTAATGACAGCGTTTGAGTATGATTATATAGACCCGATATATGACTTCGGTTCAACTGAATGCTTTAAAGTGCAAAAGGGTGACAAGCAGGGAATTGTTGCGCCTGACGGCAAGACGGTTTTGCTGGAACTTTGCGATTATCAGATAAATCAAGTCTACGCAAATTATGGACTTGTTCAGGTAGGTATTGATAACAACCGCGCCGATGCAGAGGAATACCCCACGCTTTACGGACTCATTGACTATAACCAAAATGTTGTTATACCCATAGAGCATATTGCGATTCATGGAATTTACGAAGGAATGATTCCTGCTAAAAAGTCATACGATCATGCCGGATACTATGACCTGCATGGAAATGAGATTACTGAGTTTAAGTATCGCATGATATCTGATTTTTCAGGCGGACTTGCTTTTGCATCAAGCTACATTGATGATGTATGGACTCATGAAGTTATTGACAATGACGGCAATGTTCTGTTTAATCCGGAGAACTTTAGCACCGGCTTCAGAATGGGCATTGCATATGTTGACGGCAAGTTTATAGACGGACGCGGCAACGTGGTTTTTGCGCCTGCTGACAAGAAAACCACTTCGTATGGCACATACGATTCTCCCGAAAAAGAGGGCTTTTATACAGTAACCGACGGCACTTCTTACGGTGTTGTAAAATATACACCCGAAAAACAAGAAGCTCTTTGGGACTATGAGTACATCGACTTTTACGGAAAACTCAGTAAAATTTCGGTTCACAGCGGAGGCTATGAGTTCTTGCTTAAGGATGGTACACACCGTTACTTCAATAAAGAGGGTAAAGAAACCGAAAATAAAGTTGAGATCTACGGCTATAACATGTTTGCTGTAGGAGATTCATATGAACTTTGCGACAATGGCGGCAATGTTATTTTCACTGTAAAAACGTCCGAGTGTAAGAGCGTGTGCGAAGCTAAAGACTATATGTATGTAATATATAGCGATAGTGTAAAGCGCTTTTCAAAAGAGTCGGCTAAAGCAGATACCATCACTTTTGACTTTGAAATATCCGAGATCTATTTTGCGGATCACGGCGGATATTATTACAAGAACGCAAACGGCGAGTATCATATTGACAAGGGCGACAAGGGATATGAACTTGTGTTGTTCCTTGGCGATGAATATGCCGCAAAGCGTGATGGCGGCTGGTATGTAGTGGACAAAGACGGAAAAGAGCGCAACAAAGAGCCTCTTCCTTTGAAGCCGGAGATTTATATTGGCGGCGAAAACTATTATGTAGTCGGCTCAAAGGTACTTGACAGAGATTTTAATTTCGTTTTGGATACCGGCACGTTGCTGATTCAGAACTTTGCGGATAACAAGTATATTATCTGCGGCGGCGAGAAGCAAAACGAACTTGGAGTAATCAATCTGAAAGGTGAAACTCTTATTGAATACGCAAGGTCAAACATCACATATCTCGGAAGCGACCTGTTTTATGTTTACAAGGGCGGTTTGGGTTCGATTGTTCACGGTTCGGGCCGCGTGCTTGTATCCGGTTGCACTCATATCACTGAGATGGGCGACAACGGTTATATCGGTATTTCCCAGGACGGCTTTGAGGGTTACATTGATAAAAACGGCAAAGTGAAAATCGTACTTCCGCATGGATACTATGTTCAGGGCAGTTTCAGCGAGGGAATGGCACCGGTCGTTGAGAATATCATTTACAGCCGATACGGCTATGTATCATACATCAACGAAAAAGGCGAAATTGTGCTTGAGAGTAATGGCGAATGGTGCAGCGGCGGCGATTTTGAAAACGGAATTGCCGTGATGGGAACAAATCTCGGCAAGGCGGGAGCAACGGGCATCCGCATTGTAAGATGCCTTTATGATACACCGTCGGCTTGGGCGGCAGAAGGAGTGCTTGAAGCAATAGATAAGGGCATTTTGAAAGAGGAACATCAAAACCGTTACAAAAAGAACATTTCCAGAGAGGATTTTTGCGAGATAGTTTATGAGCTTCCGGTAGTTCAGGCGGCGATTAAGGACAAAAACGTTGACAACATTTTGTTTGCAGATACCGAAAATGAAAAAGTGCGTGCTTTGTGCGCGGTTGGTGTAATTGTTGGCACCGGAAACGGAAAATTCACTCCGGATGCGTTTATCACACGTCAGG
>SVRG01000069.1 GCA_015064965.1 Oscillospiraceae bacterium | reverse complement strand
GGCATTTTAGAGTTCCTTAACCTTTAGCAAAAGTTTTTATTATTTCGGCAAATTCAATGGGAATTGACAAATTGCCGCGACCGATGCCAAGTTTTATCTCCGGTTTGTTGTCACCATGATAGTCACTTCCGCCACTGCGAACAAGCCCGAATTCCTCTGCAATTGAAACTGAAATCTTTGTTTCTTCTTCACTGTAATCCGAATAATCAGTTTCCATTCCAACAAGTCCAAGCGGAACTGCAGTTTTTAAAAACGTCCGAAGTTCTTCAACCGTCAGATTCAGAAGCGGATGCGCAAGAACAGGCACAGCACCCGTATCCAAAATAAACTTTACCGTTTCAAAAGCATCCAAACGCATTGGCGGCTTGTAATGTCCTGCTTCAAGAGATAGAATTGTTGCAAATCCCTCTTCCACAGTAGAAAGCACTCCGATTTCAATCAATGCATTTGCTACATGAACGCGGTTAAATCCACCGCTTGGAGACGAAGCCAGGATTTTATCATAATCAATCATGTATCCGGCCTTGCGCAAAGAGGCAATCATTTGCTTATTACTTTCTTCTTTGCTCTTTCTGGGCTTATCAACATATGCCGTATACTTGTCAAGTTCATTCATCGGCACATACAAAGCAAGCAAATGAAGTTCTTTTCCCATATATTCAACAGAGAATTCCACACCCGGAACCGCAATTATATCTTTGCCATCAGCCGCTTTTACAAATTCATTCAAGCCTGTAACAGTGTTATGGTCGCAAAGCGCAATCGCGGATAATCCTGCTTTTTCAGCTCTGTCAATAAGTTCGGCAGGAGTTTTATCTCCATCTGAAAAAGTAGAGTGTGTATGCAAATCACAAATTTTTTTCATGCTATTTCCCTAACATATTTAGGAATTGCTCTTCGGTTATCACAGGAATCCCAAGTTCATTCGCTTTTGTGAGTTTAGAACCGGCTTCCTCTCCTGCAAGCACATAACTAGTTTTTTTCGACACACTCGAGCTTGCCTTGCCGCCGTTTTTCTTGATAAGTTCAGCAGCTTCATCACGTTTCATTGTCGGAAGTGTTCCGGTAATAACAAAAGTAAGCCCTGCCAATTTTTCACCTGCAGGAGCAGCTGTACTTTCTGTGAATACACCGCGAGCTACAAGTTCGTCACAAAGTTTGCGACTTTCCGGTCGAGCGAAGAATTCAACTATACTGCGAGCTGTAATTTCACCGATGTCATCAATATCACAAAGCTCCTCGACGGTTGCACCAAAGCATGCCGCGAGGGTTTTGTATTTAGCCGCAATTGTCGCTGCCGCGACCTCTCCTACCTGGCGTATTCCCAGTGCATAAATCAGCCTTTCAAGACCTGCGCTCTTGGAGTTCTCGATAGCGCTAATAAGATTTTTAGCAGATTTTTCACCCATGCGGTCGAGTTTTTCAATATCCTCGGTTTTAAGAGAATACAAATCTGCAACATCATTAACAAGATTATTGGCTATCAACATATCAATTATCTGTTGACCAAGCCCATCAATATTCATAGCGCCTTTTGACGCAAAATGCGCTATAGAACGTGACCGTTTTGCAGGACACAGCTCATTTACGCATCTTATCGCAGACTGCGATTCATCGCGTTCTACAGCACTGTTGCATGCAGGACAAATTGTAGGCGCCACGTATACTATTTCACTGCCGCTTCGCTTTTCTTTGACACTGCCTACTATTTCAGGGATAATGTCGCCTGCTTTTTGCACAATTACAGTATCACCGATACGGATATCTTTTTCGCGTATGATATCCATATTGTGCAATGTAGCTTTTGAAACAGTTGTTCCGGCAAGTCTTACAGGCTCAAGCAAAGCATTGGGAGTAAGGACACCGGTTCTTCCGACCTGAATAAAAATATCTATAAGCTTTGTTTGCTTTTGCTCAGGAGGATATTTATAAGCCACAGCCCACTTCGGAGTGGTGGTTCCCTCTCCTACAACCGATCTTTTAGAAATCGAATCAAGTTTTATAACAGCACCGTCAATATCAAAAGCAAGCTCGCCACGCAGTGTGCCAATACTTTCAATATGCGATATTATCTCATCATATCCATTTGCACGTATACGGTGAGGAAAAACGTGAAATCCGAGCTCGCTCAATCGGTCAAGCATTTCAAAATGACTATCGGGATTTTCTCTATCGGTATAAAGATTTCCGGACTGAAGATTAAAAATAAATATATCAAGGCCGCGAGATGCCGCAACAGACGAATCAAGTTGGCGAAGTGAACCTGCTGCCGCATTTCTGGGATTGGCAAGCAAAGGTTGTCCAAGCGCCTCGCGCTGTTCGTTTTGCTTATAAAAAGATTCGCGCGGCATATAAACCTCACCGCGTACACAGAAAGTAAGAGGTTCTGGCAACTTCAGTGGTATTGAATTAATAGTACGCAAATTTTCGGAAACATCTTCACCCACAAAACCGTCACCGCGCGTAGCGCCAAAAACAAACTCGCCTTTTTCGTAGGTCAATGCTACCGACAAGCCGTCAATCTTGGGTTCTACCGAATAAATAGGTTCCTCTACTATATCCTTGGTGCGAAACAAAAAGTCATTGAGTTCATCAAAAGAAAACACATCCGTAAGGCTTCCCATTTGGACAGTATGAGTAACTTTTTCAAATTTATCAAGGACCCTACCACCAACACGCTTTGTGGGAGAATTTGCATCGTCAAACTCCGGATGCGCGGCCTCAAGCTCCTGCAATTTACGAAACATTGCGTCATATTCAAAATCCGATATTTCGGACACATCATAAACATAATACATCTTAGCATAATGCGAAAGTTTTGCACGCAACTCTTCAATTTCTCTTTTAATGTTTTCCATATCCGCTCCGAGCATATATTAATTCATTATTTTATTTTACCAATTTTCGTTTAAATTGTCAATTTAATATAATATTTTTCTTTTATTTTTACAAAATATATGTTATACTGTTTTTATAATCATTATGTGAGGTATTTATGCATAATCTTACTCTTCACATTGACCGTATCGAGGATAAAACAGTTATCGCTTTCTCGGATGACGGTTCAAAATTCAGTTTTTTTATTTCAGATTACAAATTAAGCGAAAGTGATGTTGTTTTGGCAACAATCAATGACAGCGGAGATGTTGTAGATTTAAAACCAATTCCCTCCGCCACTAACAAAACGAAAACTTCTCTTCGCAAAAGACTGAAAAGCTTGTTTAAAAAATAAGGAGCCTAAAATGTCCACGCTTTATTCTTTTCTTATAGATAAATTAAATTTTAATCCTAATTTGACAATGGCAATTTGCATTATTCTGTGTATAGTTGTTCCGTACCTGATAGGCAGTGTTAACTTTGCACTGGTAATCTCAAACAGAGTTTTTAAAGACGATATCAGAGAACACGGAAGCGGTAATGCCGGTATGACCAATATGCTTCGTACATATGGCAAAGCCGCCGCACTCGGAACTCTTGTTCTGGACATGGTGAAGGCAGCAATTGCCGTATTCTTCGGTCATTTGATCTGCGGTCAATTCGGATTGGGCGGATACACTGCCGGATTGTTTTGCGTAATCGGCCATATGTTCCCTGTTTTCTTTAAATTCAGAGGCGGCAAAGGCGTTGCAACACTCGCGGCAATGATACTTACGCTTGACCCCGGTTGCTTTATATTTTTGTTATTGATTTTTATTACAATTGTGGCAACAACGAAATATGTTTCTCTCGGCGCAATAATCTGCTGTATGCTTTACCCTATTTTGACTTATAAGCTCGCAATGGCGGGGCTTTCAGGCTGGGGTGTCGGATTCCCTGTTTTGATAAGTTTCATTGTTGCAGCTTTAGTTATATTCATGCACCGTGAAAACATCAAAAGAATAATCAATCACACAGAAAATAAAATTTCTTTTTCAAAAAAAGGCAAGGAGAAAAAATAATGCCATCGCCTGCACAACAAAAGCTCGCCGAACTTATATACAGTGCCGCTAAAAAACGTTTCTTAAAAAAAGCTGTTTTTTCAAAATGTGCTGACAAAGAGATTTTGCGTGCCACCGCCACTCTCTTTGAAAAGAACGGCGAAACCGTTATACAAATTGAACACTTAAAAAAAGACGGAAAAGCGTTGCATAAAACCTATCCGTTGGTGACGCTGCAATTATTGATATTATTTCCGAGTTTTCGCAAATCAATTTGATTGGCGACGGTGCAGAAGCAGAATACAGAAAATCCAAAAGCGGGAACGAAGCTGTAATCAACGAAAACAAATTTACAAATGCTATAACTAACTATGGCAAAAGAATTGAAATCAAAGCGCACAACAGAGCAAAGGCATACGCTTTTGACGGAAGCGAACCATTTTTGTTTGAACTTGGAGTATCTGACAAAAACGGAAGAGTGTATGACAAAAAGCAAGCTAAATTCCGCCAAATAAACCGCTTTACTGAACATATCGCAGATATATACAAGCATCTGCCCACGGAAGGTACACTAAACGTGCTGGATCTTTGCTGCGGTAAAAGCTATTTAAGCTTTGCCGTATACCATTACCTTACCGTAACAATGAACCGACAAGTAAACATGGTTGGCATAGACCTAAAAAAAGATGTCATCGAATTTTGCAACCGTACCGCCGATAACCTTGGTTATGACGGTCTTAAATTCTACGCAATGAACATTGATGACTACAATTACACCATGCCGGTACATCTTGTTGTTTCTCTTCACGCTTGCGATATTGCTACAGACATAGTGCTCACTAAAGCCATTGAGCTTGAAGCGAAAGTTATTTTATCCACCCCATGTTGCCAAAAAGAACTCTTGCAAAATCTCGATACCGACGCCTTTGAATTTGTAACCAAATATCCAATGTTAAAGAAAAAGCTTTGCGATGCTTTAACCGATGCTTTGCGTTTGGAGCGTTTAAGCGCAAACGGATACGAAGCAACCGCGCTTGAGCTTACCGACCCGGATGATACACCAAAAAACATTCTTCTTCGCGCCATTAAGAAAAATAACGGCAGTGACGTTGCAAAAAATAATTACAAAAAGCTTTGCGAAAGCCTTATCAGTGACAAAGAATTGTTTATAAAAGGATAAAAGGAAACCACCCGTTCAGGGTGGTTTCCTTTTTATTTCAAAAATTCACTTGATACTACGTCGGTTATATACGCTTTAAGATTTGCAAACGAGAATCTTCCCCAGTTTTGCGAACCGTGCGAATTTGACATCTCCTCGGTATAATCTTTCAGCATATACATACGCACCTCATAGCGCACGTGTAAATCCTGGTTATCCTTTCTGGATGTATCAGTCTTGTAATGGCACACTACAGGATCAACATATGCGTTTTCTATGCTTATTGTACCGTCAACATCTTTAACAATATCAAACTTTAGCATTTCGCCAATCATGTTCTTTGCGTAAAGTTGAGAAGAACAAAAGTTGCCAAGCGAGTATGCAACAAGCGTTTTATTACCGCTTTCGCCGCTAACCCATTCTACCTTGCCGGGCACATGGGAGTGATGACCGATAACAGCGTCAACTCCGAGATCGGCACAAAGCTTTGCATATTTAGTCTGCTCGCTTGCTATTGTAAATTTATTTTCATTTCCCCAATGCATGGAAACGATAACAACGTCAGCTTGCTCTTTTGCTATGCCCACCTGCCTGGTAATATCTGCAGTGTTTGCATAAGGAATAATATACTCACTTCCGCTTGAAATATCGTTTGCATGGCCGGAATTAACCAAAGTTGTGTATGACAAAAAGGCGATCTTAACTCCTTTGGACTCCACAATTCTGACATTATTATAGTCACTCTTTGTATATCCGCCAATCATTGTTATCGGCAGAGAGTTAAAATAATCAACAGTATTTCTGTATCCTTTTTCACCCTTATCAAGCATATGGTTGTTGGCTATATTAAACACATCAAATCCAACGCTGATAAGTTCGTCAATCATCTCATGCGGTGCATTAAAATTGGGATAACCGGAAATTCCGAGAGCCTCGCCGCCAACAGGCGACTCCTGGTTTACAAATGCTATATCTGCCGCATTGACATCGGATGCAATACCTTTATAAATTTCAGAAAAATTATATTTTTCATTACCGGTAGCGTCATTTTTTGCAGTGTTTATAACCGAATCGTGAGGAATATTGTCGCCCACCGCAAGAAAACTTATCCGCACCTCAGAAGGCTCTTCAACATATGTTTCGGGAGCAGTTATGGGTTCAATAGGAAGATCTGCGCCGTTGGTTGTGCGCTCAGCTGTAGTCACTTCAACATTTTGGCATGAGCAACATGTAAAAAGCACACATATACAAATTATCAGCGCAAAAAGTTTATTTTTCATATTTTTCTCACTTTGTGAAATAGTATTGGCTTTTTTGCCAAGAATATTTTAGCACACTTTTAAAAATATTTCAATAAAAATCAGAATGTAGTGTTACATTTACAAGTTTCGACGGTTTAAAGTGATAAAATCTAAAAAACAAAGAGTGAAAGGAAGAAAAAACAAATGATTCGCAAAAACGCTCGCGTAATATCAAATTTAAAAGGAGATGTGCTTGAAGCTGCAATAGTGGGTGAAATAGACCATCACGGCGCTTTTTTGTTGCGCGATGAACTTGACGATGCAATGATCGCCGCACGCCCAAAATGTGTAAATCTCAATTTATCATGTGTTGATTTTATGGACAGTTCAGGACTTGGCGTAATTATGGGCAGAAAAACAACCGCTGATAAGATCGGCGCCGAATTCAAGCTTATTAACCCAACTACACGTGTTGCACGAATAATTGAGCTTGCCGGACTTGGCAAGGTTGTAACAATAGAGTATAAGGACAGTAAAAAAGGAGAAACAGAATGAAAAACAACTGTATAAACAAACTGCAACTTACACTGCCTGCGCTCTCGGTAAACGAGAGTGCAGCGCGGGCTATCGTAAGCGCCTTTTGCGCACAGTTAAACCCAACAATTGAAGAAATAGCGGATATAAAATGCGCCGTTTCTGAAGCCGTTACAAACTGCATTGTACATGCATACCGCGAAAAGCAAGGAGATATTTACATAACGGTCAGAATCTTTGACTCAAGAACCGTGAAAATAGAAATAAAGGACAAGGGGTGCGGCATTGAAGACACCGAGCTTGTAAAAACTCCTCTTTACACAACGGACCAAAGCGGCGAACGCAGCGGAATGGGCTTTGCAGTGATGGAAAGTTTTATGGACAGGCTTGTGCTAAAATCGGTACCGGGAAAGTATACAAAGGTAACTCTTTCAAAAAAGCTTTCTCCCCTTGAGTTGAGTTAAATGGACATAGCGCAAAATGCAAAATTCTCCGATAATATCGAACTTATAAAGCGGTCACAAAACGGTGATAATTCCGCAATGGAAGAACTGGTAAAAAACAACGCAGGTCTTGTACAGAGCATTGCTGTAAAATTCAGCGGGCGCGGTGTGGACTTTGAAGATCTTGTGCAAATCGGCAATATTGGAATGCTAAAGGCAATAAGAAGTTTCGACCTTGAGCGCGGAGTTGTTTTCTCCACTTACGCAGTTCCGCTTATTTTCGGAGAAATACGAAGATTTTTGCGTGACGACGGACTTATCAAAATCTGCCGTCCGCAGAAAAAACTCGGCGCAATGCTTATGCGCGCCAAAGAAAACTATATCAGCGAAAAAGGTACTTCTCCGCGAATTGAAGAAATAGCAAAAATATGCGGTGTTTCGCCGGAAGAGGCTGCATCTGCTCTTTGCGCTGTTTCTCCAACCGTTTCCCTCTCCGAACCGCTTTTTGGAGATGAAGACAACTTCACGCTGGAAAACACACTGTTTGTTCAGGATGAAAGCGACAAAATGCTTGAAAGGCTGTCACTTGGAGAAGCGCTGGCAAAGCTCCCCGAACTATGGCAAAAAATCGTTGTATTTCGATATTACCGCGATTTGTCACAGCAATCCACCGCCGAACTTTTAGGGCTCTCACAGGTTAAAATTTCACGCGAAGAAAAGAAACTGATCGAGTTCTTGCGCAAACAAATGAGCTCATAAAAAAAGACCGCAAAAGCGGTCTTTTATATTAAAGATTGGCAAGTTCATTTTTGACTTTTTCAATTTCCGATTCAAGTTCTGCAAGTTTTTCTACCCAACGGTTTTTCTTTACTTTTGCTTTATGGGAAGCATCGCATATAAACGTAATGAGCATCATAACTCCAAAAAGACCCAAAGATATTTTTATCATTAATGGGTACGTTTCGAAGTCATTACTAATCCAGCAGCACACAAAAGCAGTGGCCGATAAAATAATAGAAGCGATAATACCCGCGGCTAAACAACCGTTGTTTATATTGTAGCTCAAACTATATCTTTCTTCTTCAAGGTCTTTTATACGAGTTTCAAGTGCCAGTCTTTTAACTTTCGGGTCTTCTTCCATTCTACCTAAGTTCTCAAGTGCTTCATAGAATATATCTTTAAACGGTTTTTCGTGGACATAAGATAAATCGTTATAATAATTTATAAAGTCTATAAGCAAAAGGTATAAATACTTTTCAGGCGCTTTCTTGGTTATGTGGTTGAGCGTTCCGACAAACATTGCAGCAGCAACCTTGAAAAGATTATATGTCATGTAAGAATTATTTTCGGTAACTTCACCTTTTAAGTTCTTTCTCAGAGTATAAACAAATTCGCTTGAGATGAGAATCTTCATATCCTTGCAAATTGCGCTTATAGCTTCTTCCTCGTCTTTTGCTTTTTCTGCATCAAACTTATCATCAATTATTGAAATGCAGTTTGTAAACATTTTAAACACTTGCTGGCGCTTATATATATCGTCTTCAATCAGCGAGCGTTTTGCTTTTCCGTATGCGCTGTAAAAAACAGCTTCGATATTATCGGGATCTTCCTGTTCAACGAGGTTATAATACTTCTCTGTTTCTTCCCAATCTTCTTTCGCCTTAGCACGTCTTGCATTTTGCAGATACTTTTCTACAGAATCGCTGTTATCCACCTTTACAGTACCGGTAACATCAACGGTTCCTTCAACCATCATGCGTTTTGCTTCTTCAACAGAATACCTTGTTTTGCAGTTTTGACAAACAAAAACTCCGTCCTCTTTTAAAAGATCGTTGCTACCGCACATTTCACATACTAATGTTTTCAAAATAACACCTCCATAATCGTAGCAATGAAAATATATTAACACATTTGTGTTCATTTGTCAACAAATGTGTTCATTATGTGCTTATATCACTTTTACAATTATTTTGTAGGAGGATAACAGTTATGTTAGATGCAATCATCGTTGGCAAAGTTATACAACGGATTCGTGAAAGCAAAAAGCTTTCGCAAGAAGTGGTAAGCGGTCTTGCCGATATAGGAAGAACGCATTGGAGTGCAATTGAGCGTGGCGAGCGCAAACCGACTATCGAAACTTTTTTCAGAATAAGCGACGCGCTAAACATGCGTCCAAGCGCGCTTATGGCTGAAATCGAAAAAGAAATCGGACTGTAATAAAAAAGACCGCAAAAGCGGTCTTTTTTAATTTAATTCAATATAAGCCGCATAAACAGTGGGCAACGGCACGCCGCTATAGTTCCAATCATCTATATCGTACATTCCCTTTCCGACTCCGTATACGGTTATTTTATCTCCTTTGACATACTGTTTAGGACTTTCCTTTACGCAATTTCGCACAAAGACAGCAAATTCTCCTCCGTTTTCATCTTTACACAGATAATATGTAGGATACTCTTTATAGTAACTTCCTATTAAAAAGCCTTCCTTTTCGCTATATATTCCGTCAATTACAAACGTCATAGAAACAAATTTATCATTATAAGCTTCTGCCGAGCGGTAAAAGTTTTCCAGATTCACACTTTCGCAAAGCTCTTTATATTCCTCTATACCAAGACTGCGTTGATAGCGGTCGAGCGGTTCGGTAAACAAGTTCATCGCACCTGCAATTATACGCTCATTTAAGCCAAACCAAGAAAAAGCAGTTATCAATACTACAACTAAAATAACGATGACTTTGGTTTTAGTTTTATGTGGGCTTGTTGCGAGCAGAACAAAGGCAACAACAGGAAAAAACACCATTGCTAAACCAATTGCCCACCAGGTGTGATACCATTCTACAAATGTTACCCTGCCCGTACCGGTTTGGGTAACTTTCTTTTTCTTAACGGCTTTTCGGTTGCCTGCACGGAATTCCTCAGGACACTCCTTTCCGCAAAACGGACAGTTATCATCCGCGAAAAAGCAGCCACAATCGGGACATTTATTTAAATCCGGACGATCAAGCTCTTCACTATCGTGTGCACCAAGCATTTTACCCATAACATCAGCCTCCCTTTTATATACAAAAGTATATCACAATAAAAACCAATTGTCAATATATCAAAAAATATTGAATTTACTGCTTTTTTGTCGTATAATTACTACTTGTGAAGAAAGAAGGCTATATAATGGATTTTAAACGCGGACTTAAAGACGGAATACCGATTTGCCTTGGTTATTTTTCGGTGTCTGTCGCATTTGGAGTCACTGCTATACAAGGCGGTTTATCCTGGCTTGAAGCGGTGATGATTTCACTTTTTAATTTAACCTCTGCCGGTCAAAAAGCCGGACTTGACATAATTATTGCCGGCGGCTCTCTTATCGAAATTGCACTTTCTCAATTACTCATAAACGCAAGATATTCGCTTATGGGCATTTCCCTTTCGCAAAAGCTGCATAAAGATTTCTCATCCCCATTCAGAATGGTTTTAGGCTTTGCTATTACTGATGAGATCTTTGCCGTTGCATCCGGTCAAAAAGAAATAAGACGTTCATATTTTGCAGGACTCGCCGTTCTCCCTATTTTAGGTTGGTCCGGC
>SVRG01000068.1 GCA_015064965.1 Oscillospiraceae bacterium | reverse complement strand
CACATATAATCAGTCTCGCCGTTCTTTCCCTTTACAGTGACATATCCGCCGACCTTTTTAAAATAAATGCGCTCGGCATCGCTGCCAACCGAAAACACCTTTACAGAATAAAGTGTATCATCGGTCTCAACGAAAATATCGCATTTTCCGCTATCGTTTTTGCTTACGCCGAAAAGCGGAGTGCGAACACCGTAGCCCTTTTCCTTACAAAACTTTTTAAAATCACCAACTGAAAATGTCATTGTCTGCCCTCATTTACCATATTATACCGAGAATACCTCTCGATATTCATTATACATATTTTGACATAAAGTGTCAATCTTAAAATATCCGCACTCTTTCTTTTTTATGATAGTGCTTTACATTACCTAAAAATAATGATAAAATAATTAAAGCCCCTCTTGGTATTTACCAAAAGGGGGCTTTGGAGCTGGTGACAGGAGTCGAACCTGCAACCTGCGGTTTACGATACCGCTGCTCTGCCATTGAGCCACACCAGCGTACGTTCTATTATACTATATTGTTTTTTTATTTGTCAAGAGGAAAACACCTATGAATTTATGTGATATCCGCACAGTCAGAGAAATACTCTCTGCGTTCAGCACCACAACAAAGAAAAGCTTCGGTCAAAACTTTCTCATCAACAAAAATGTTCCCGAAGATATCGCGGACAACTGCTGCGATGACGAAAACAGTGTAATAATCGAAATAGGTCCCGGCATAGGCTGCCTCACTGCCGAGCTTGCAAAAAGATACAAAAAAGTTATCGCATTTGAAATTGACGAAACACTCATTCCGGTTCTTAAATACACCCTCGGCGAGTTCAGAAATGTGGAAGTTATAAACCAGGACATCATGGAGGTTGACCTTGCCGCGGTTATTGCCGAAAAAGCAGCCGGTGAAAAGGTCAGCGTGTGCGCAAACCTCCCCTACTACATCACAACTCCAATTTTAATGCGCCTGCTTGAAAGCCGCATTGCATTTGACTCGATTACCGTAATGGTGCAAGCCGAGGTTGCATCCCGACTTGCAGCCGCTCCCGGCACCGCCGATTACGGCGCAATTACCGCATCGCTCAACTACTACGGTACATCTAAAAAGTTATTCACTGTTTCAGCAGGTAATTTTATGCCCGCCCCAAAAGTAAACTCGGCAGTTGTCAGAATTGACCTTTATAAAGAAAAACCCGTTGTACCAAAAGATGAAAAAACCTTCTTTAAGGTCATCAAATCAGCCTTCGGTCAGAGACGCAAAACACTTGTAAATGCGCTTCAAACCGGATTTCCCGACCGCTCTAAAGAAGAACTTACCGCAATTATCACCTCGCTCGGCTTTGACGAGCGAATCCGCGGAGAAAAACTTTCAACTGCAGATTTTGCGGCAATTGCTGACAAAATGGCATAACAAAAGCGTTCACTAAAAGTGAACGCTTTTCTTGTTAATTAAAGATTATATACGCATGTTGTATAGTTTTTCTATATCTTCTTTTTCTTTTTGCTTTCTCTTTATTGCATTGATAAAAACTTCTTTTTCTTCTTGAAACTCGGGTTCGTCCCATCTTTCTATAAGTTCCAAATGACACTTTTGCTCAAATATTCTGTATTCATTAATGTCAAGCTTACCTAGTGCATCATATTTTTTAAAGCGTATCACGCAAGGTAGAGTTCTTTTACAATTTTTGCAATAAAATACACGGGTTTCCACATCGCCTTCCTTGACCGGTGCTATCATTAATATTTTATTAGTACACTCTAAACAGTAATACATAATTGTTCTCCTGTAATCGCTTCACCAACAAATGTTAGTATATTAAACATTCTAATTTACTATACTGATTTTGTCAAGAACATTTGTAGGTGAATATATGAAAAACATTTTATCAAATCGTTTGAAAGAGTGCCGCAAGGAAAAAAGGTTAACGCAAAATCAGGTAGCTATTTACTGCGATATTACCGAAAAAGCATACCAAAATTATGAGCTTATGACTCGAGAGCCAAAACTTGAAATTCTAATAAGAATTGCCGATTTTTACGGCGTGTCTGTTGATTATCTTGTAGGCAGGACAGATGTGAAAAGTATTAATAAAAAAAGCGTTCACTAAAAGTGAACGCTTTTTTATTATTTTACAAGTCTGAAAAAATCTGCAGTTAACTGATAGAGTTTCTTTTCGAGCGCCTTTGTTGGCATTTTATCCATGCGCCAGCGCCAGTTGCCGTAAGCAACCGACGGAGTATTCATTCTCGCTTCACTACCAAGCGAAAGCAGGTCCTGCATGGTATAAATTGCTATATCCGATACAGAAGCCGCGGCTCCGCGGATAAAGCCCCACGCATATCCCTCTTTTTTGCTAAGTCCGAGATAGCGCTTTGCATATGCAACGTCACTCTTTGTAGCAGTCAGCATCCACCCCTCTGCAGTGTCATTATCATGGGTGCCGACATAAACAACCGAATTTCTGTTTTTGTAAGTATGCGGCAGATAATTTGACTCCTCGCGGCTGTCAAAAGCAAACTGTAGCACCTTCATACCCGGATAACCGCTGTCTTTTAAAAGTTTGGCAACCTCCGGAGTGATGAATCCAAGGTCTTCTGCAATTATATCAAGCTCACCGAGTTTTTTCTTTACCACATTAAAAAGCGACATTCCGGGACCTTTTTTCCACTCGCCGCCGCGTGCATTGTCGTCCTTTGCCGGGATTGCATAAAATGACTCAAATCCGCGGAAATGGTCAATGCGCAAAACATCATAAAACTTCATCTGGCGCGCAATTCTCTTACACCAGAAGTCATAGCCATGCGCCTTTTGATACTGCCAATTGTAAATAGGATTTCCCCAAAGCTGGCCGTCAGCTGAAAAAGCGTCCGGAGGGCAACCGGCAACAAGTTTTGGCGAAAGGTTTTTGTCAAGCAAAAACGCCTTTGGATTTGTCCATACATCAGCGCTGTCACGCGCAACATAAATTGGCAGGTCGCCGATTATTTTTACACCGTTTTTATTTGCATAGGCTTTGAGTTTTTCCCACTGCTCGGTAAATTTAAACTGCAAGAATTTATAAAAGCCGATTTCTCTGCCAAGACGTCTCTCAGCGCGCTCTATCGCCGCTTTGTGTCGAAACTTTAAGCCGTTATCCCATTTTTCAAACGGCTTTCCGCCATTTTCATTCTTAAGCGCCATAAAAAGCGCATAATCGTCAAGCCAAGCCGCCTCCTCGCGGCAAAAAGCCATAAAAGTATTTGTCAGTTTTTTTGCAAATCTGTCATACGCTTTGCGGAGCAAAGGAAAACGGTTTTCGTACAGTTTTTCATAGTTTACGCTTGTTGCATCGTCAAAAAGGTCCGCAGCCTCAATCTCATCTTTTTGAAGCAAGCCCTCTTTAACAAGCATATCAAGGTCAATAAAATATGGGTTTCCTGCGAAAGACGAAAATGACTGATACGGAGAATCCCCATATCCTGTGGGGCAAATCGGCAAAATCTGCCAAAGGCTTTGACCGCTGTTTTTCAAAAAATCAACAAATTTATAGGCTTCCTTTCCCACGGTTCCGATGCCATAGGGGGACGGAAGCGAAGATATATGAAGCAAAACGCCGCTTTTTCTCATAAAAAATCCTTTCCAAACGGCGCACTCCACCTATCCTTTTACCGCGCCCGCCATAATACCTTTTATGATATGCTTTTGACAGGTGAAATAGAAAATAACAATAGGAATAACAGACAAAACGATAAGCGCCATTATAGCACCGATATCACTTTGACCGTAACTGCCGTTGAGATACTGAATGTGAATGGGTATTGTGCGATATTCCTTGATATCCAGCACCAGAAACGGGAGCAAAAAGTCATTCCATATCCACATGGTTTCAAGTATGCAAACAGAAATCAGCGTGGGCTTCATAACAGGAAGAACTATGCCGAAAAAGGTACGGATCGCACCGCAACCGTCAATGGTTGCAGCCTCCTCGATCTCTCGCGGAATGCTTTTGACAAATCCGCAAAACATGAATATCGCAAGACCTGCTCCAAATCCGAGATAAATTATAACAATGCCGAGTGGGTTGCCAAGATTCAGCGTATCGGCAACCTTTGACAAAGTAAACATTACCATCTGAAAAGGAACGATCATCGAAAATACACAAAGATAGTATATACTACGGCAAAGCAGGTTGTCAACCCTTGTTATATACCATGCTGCCATGGAAGTAAATAGCAAAATGGCAAGTGTTGACAAAACTGTAATCATTAGTGAATAAAGGGCGGACAACAGAAACGGATACCCACCGAAGTTGATGCCGCGAGTGTAGTTATCAAGTCCCACAAATGTGCCTGCATCGGGCAGTGAGAATGGGGATGCACTTATCGCAGTCTTGGTTTTAAGTGAGTTTATGATCACTATCAATATCGGTGTAAGATACACTGCCGAAATAACGGACATTATTACTGTAGTAAGCGTCTTTGAAAAAGTTTTTCTCATTGCTCGACCTCCTTGCTGCGGGTGAGATAAAGCTGCACAAGTCCCACGGCGGCGACAATCAAAAAGAAAACTACCGCTTTTGCCTGTCCTACGCCGCGCGTATTCATATTCTGATAAAATGTGTTATAAATATTAAGTGCAAGCATTTCTGTTTGATACACCGTTTCGCCCGCGACCTGAACTCCCGGCTCGCCTGCTGTAAGAGCCAAGTTCTGGTCAAAAAGTTTAAACGAGTTTGTCAGGGTTAAAAATGTGCAAATCGTAATTGACGGCATCATCATCGGCAGAGTTACGCTGCGAAGCGTTTGCCACTTCGTTGCACCGTCAACCTTTGCCGCCTCGTAAAGATGGTCGGGAATGGAATTGAGACCCGAAATATAAATTATCATCATATATCCAATCTGCTGCCAGCACAGCAGAATCACAAGCCCTGCAAAACCAAGTCGGGAATCAAGCTTTATATTTGTACCGTAGTTTTGCAGAATACCGTCAAAAATGACCTGCCAAATATAGCCCAAAATCACTCCGCCAATGAGGTTTGGCATAAAGAAAACCGTTCTGAAAACATTTGCGCCGCGGATACCGCTTGTAAGTATATGTGCAACAGTAAATGCGATGAGGTTTATTGCAAGCACCGAAACCAGCGTAAACAACGCAGTAAACACAAAGGAATAAAGAAAACCGCCGTCACGGAAAACCTGGGCGTAGTTTGATAGCCCCACCCACTTTGCATCAGATGTTGTGCGGAATGCGCAAAACGAGAGATAAATTCCCCTGAAGAAAGGATAGACAAAGCCGATACAAAATGCCGCAAACGCAGGCAGCACAAATACCGGAAAATATTTTGAAAGTTGTCGTTTGTTCATATGCTACTCCTGAAATAAAAATAAGAGGCGTACTACCTCTTATTTTTAGCAGATTATCATTATTTATTCGCTGCTGCGTATTCCTTTTTCCATCCATCAACAAATGCGCTCTCAACACTTTTCCAATCGCCCTTGCCTGCGGCATATTGGGTGAGTGCTGTACCTACTCCGTTTTTCCAATTCTCAGAAGGAATGGTTGCAAAGTTCCACGAAACCGGCGTTTTGCCGCTCATTATATATCCGTTCGCAATATCAACAAGCGGATTTGCCGCGGGTTTTGCACTCTTAAACGGTGAGACAAATCCCATTTCATAAGCAAGTGCCGCCGTTCCCTCCTCGCTTGTAACAACCCAATACAAAAAGTCAAGCGTTGCTAAAATATCCGCCTCGCTTGCTTTGGCATTCACGCACCAATAGTTTTCACTGCCGGTACAAAGTCCCTGCTCCTCTTCACCGCTTACGCCTATATAAATAGGAAGCACACCAAACTCACTGTCCTCAAGTCCCTCTCCCGATGCATCCTTTTTGAGCGAATCGTATACCCATGTGCCGTTTTGATAAAACACCGCTCTGCCACGTTTAAACTCGCTTTCGGCATCCGCTACGCTTCGGCTTGCAAGCGATGTTGGGGAAACGGTTGAATTGTTTATATACATATCCCAGACTTTTTTATAGTTTTCGAGGTACATTCCCTCAATTTCGTCGGTCGAGGTGATGTTTTTTGCCTTGTACTCGTAGTAAATCGGCATGTTTGCAAGGTGAGTTTTAAATCGCCAGTCAGACGTTGTGTCCATGCCGGCTGAAGTGAACGCGCCGTCAACACCAAGCGCACCCTTATTTGCCTGAATCTCCGTTGCAACGGTATTGAGCGCTTCAAAGTTGTTAATTTCTTCTACGGATTTTACCGTTGAAAAATCCGAATTGAAATACTTATTCAAAAGTGTTTCATTATAAATAATTCCATAGGTTTCAAGTACATACGCAATTCCGAGTGTTTTCTCGCCGTCGGTCAATGCAAAATCAGGTGAGGTGAGCTCATTTAGCACCTTGCTCCCGGAAAAATCATAGCAATAGTCCTTCCAGTTGGCAAGTCCCACAGGGCCGTTTACTTGAAAAAGCGTCGGCGCGTCCTTTTTGTCCATCTCGGATGTTAGGGTTTGCTCATAGTTACCTGCCGCCGCAGTAACAACCGTTACAGGTACGCCCGTCTTGTCACTATAAACCTTTGCAAGTGCTTTCCACTGCGTGTCCTGCTCCGGCTTAAAGTTGAGATAATAGACGGACGGTGTATCTGCCTTTTTGCCGCAAGCCGTAAAAAGCGGCAAAAGCATAAGAGCGGCCAAAGACAATACAAGAATTTTCTTTAACATATAAACTATTCCTCCAAAAATGTATTTGCATTTTGAGTATGCCCACATATATATTTTTTAATCTTCCCATTGACAAAACGCCGTTTTCGTGATAACATGGTTTTGAAAACAAGATGACACATTTTTCGATATTCTTGACATTTTTTAATAATATACTTTTCTAATTGTTGACTTTGTGGTATAATGGATGTATAATATATGATATAGATGTTGACCACTCAACATGTTTTGCGTTAAATATATTATGAGGAGATATAATAAATGAACAGCTTTGTTATTATAACCGACTCCGGATGCGACCTTTCCCCTGCTACACTTGCAGAGTGGAACGTCCCCTGCGAATCGCTCACTTTCCGCTTTGACAACAGCGAAAAGGAATATTCCAACTCCGATATGTCAGCCACCGAGTTTTATGCAAAAATGCGCGAAGGCAGCAGTGCCAAAACCGCAGCTATAAACTCCGAAACATTTAAGGCTCTTTTTGAAAAATACCTAAGTGAGGGCAAGGACGTCCTTTACGTTGGATTTTCTTCGGGCCTCAGCACCACATACAATTCGGGCAGAATGGCAGCTGCAGAGCTTGCAGAAAAGTATCCTGACCGCAAAATTCTGACCGTTGACACGCTTGCAGCAAGCGCAGGTCAAGGACTGATACTTTATCTCGCACTCCAAAAGCAAAAAGAAGGCGCAACCATCGACGAAGTTGCCGCATATGTTGACGATATCAAATTCAAGACATCTATCTGGTTTACCGTTGACGACCTCGTTTATCTTAAGCGTGGCGGCAGAGTAAGCCCCACCGTTGCATTTGTCGGTAATATGCTCGGCATCAAACCGATTCTCCATATGGACAATGACGGTCACCTCATAAACGTATCAAAAGTCCGCGGAAGAAGAGCGGCAATTGCAGCTCTCTGCGACAAGTTTGGCGCACTTAACACAAATCCCACACAGGACACCGTATTCATCTCTCACGGCGACTGCGAAAACGATGCAAAAGAGCTTGCCAGAATGATAAATGAAAAATACGGCGCAACAATAAAAATTATCACAGATGTAGGTCCTGTTATCGGCTCCCATTCCGGTCCCGGCACTCTCGCTTTGTTCTTCGTAGGTAAAGAAAGATAAAAAAGGATGCTTCATAATTATGAAACAGTCAAAAACCACTAAAAAGAAAAATTCAAAGTCGCTCGCTTCCGCCCTTATTACTACAGGTTCATCTTTGCTTGGCGGTTTTCTGCTTGCAAAAATGGCTATCGGCGGCGCAAAACAGCTCCGCTCACACGCTGACGAGGTGAACAAGCTGAACGTTTTCCCCGTTCCGGACGGAGATACCGGCGACAATATGCGTATGACTATCGAAAGCGGTGTTTCCGCTATCGAAAACCTCAATACCAATGACCTTGGAAAGGTTATGGACACTCTTTCACACGGTATGCTTCTCGGTGCGAGAGGCAACTCGGGTGTTATTCTTTCGCAGTTTTTTGCAGGTACTGCAAAGGGATTTAAAGATGTTGAAGAAGCAACTCCTGAGGCGCTCGGCAGAGCACTTGAAATGGGCGTTGAGCAGGCATACAGCTCTGTTATGACACCAACCGAGGGTACAATTCTTACAGTTGCGCGCGAAGCGGTTGAATTTGCAGTTGAAAGAATCACTCCGGAAAGTACAATACGCACATTTTTTGCTGACCTTGCAAAAGAAATGCACGATTCTCTTGAGCGCACTCCTGAACGTCTTCAGGCGCTCAAAGATGCAGGCGTTGTGGATAGTGGAGGAGCAGGTCTCTTCTACATAATAGACGGTTTCAACCGCGTGCTTAACGGCGAAGAGGTTGCAGACACGTCTTCTTATGCAGAAGTTTCCGCAAAGAAAACTGACGTTACCGCATCGGGATTTAACGCTGACAGCGTTATGACATACGGTTACTGCACAGAGCTTCTCGTTCAGCTACAGAACAGCAAATGCGATGTTGCAAACTTCGACGTCGAGCCGCTTAAAGAGTTTCTCGCAAGCGTGGGCGATTCTATTGTGGCTTTCAAGGTTGACACAATAATCAAACTTCATGTGCATACTCTCACCCCTGAAAAGGTGCTTGAGCATTGCCGCACATTCGGTGAATTCCTCACTGTTAAGATTGAAAACATGTCCGTTCAGCATACCGAAACCGCCGAAACTGAGGCTCCTGCCGAAAAGGCTCCTAAAAAGAAGTATGGCGTTGTAGCTGTTACAAACGGTCCCGGTCTTGAAGCGCTTTTCAAAGAATTTGGCACAGATGAGATAGTTGAGGGCGGTCAGACACAGAATCCTTCAACAAATGACTTTTTAGATGCATTTGCAAAGGTCAATGCAGAGCATATTTTTGCCCTGCCCAACAACTCAAATATATTGCTTGCGGCGCAGCAGGCAGCCGAGCTTTACAAGGGGGCAAAAATCCATGTGATCCCGTCAAAGAACATCGGTACAGGCTATGTTGCCCTCTCCTCAATGAACTTTGATGCGAAGAATCCCGATGACATCATCTCCGAGGTGGAAGAAGCAATGAGCCGCGTTACCGCCGGCTATGTTTCACCGGCAATCCGCGATGCAGACATGAACGGCGTTCACGTTACAAACGGCGATACCATCGGCATTGTCAACAAGGAAATCGTTGTTTCTCACCCCGACAGACTCACCGCAGCAGCAGCTCTTGCAGAAAAACTGCTTGACGGCAAGTTTATGCTGACAGTATTCACCGGCAAAGATGCCGATGCAAAAGAACAGGAAGATTTGCAAGCTGAAATTGCGAAAATGAACCCCGATGCCGAAGTTTATTTCATCGACGGTGGGCAGGAAATATATCCTTATATATTCGTAGCCGAATAAAATATTAAAAGCCGATGCAAATGCAGCGGCTTTTATTTGTCATCCTGAACGAATGTGAAGGATCTGAAAACCTTGCATAGCAAGGGTTTTCTTTCGATTTTAGACTCGCTACGCTCGCAGATCCTTCGCGTTGCTCAGGATGACAGATATTGAAAAAGCGTTCACCACGGTGAACGCTCTACTTGTTATTAGCATCTAATCCTTCAAAAAAATCATCATATGAACAACTATAAATCTTACGAAGTTCAATTAGAATGCTCGCTTTAATATTCAATTCTCCAGCCTCATATTTCGCATATGTGCTTCTGCCAATATCACATCCTCGACGCTGCAATTCAGCACACAGCTTCTCTTGCGAAATACCTTTTTCAAGACGCAATCTTTTTAAATTGTCGCCCATGCAAAGGTCTCTACGAATTTTTTGTTCCAAATAAAAATCCTCTCAATCTTGACCAGTATTGGTTGCATTTAATAATATTTTATGCTATACTGATAAAAAATGTTGTCCGTGATACTGGTCGATATAAAGAATATGGAGAAACGATTATGTATTATTGCCTTGAATGTACAAACAAAATACTGATGCATGAACCGATTTGTGAGGACGATGTAGAAACACGTGTTTTCTATTGCAAAAACTGCGGTCGCACTTTACCGTGAGTGATACGCTTGAAGAATTATACTGCACTTGCCAAACTTGACACTGCCGCCTATAAAACTTTTGAAAAAATGTGCTATTGGGAATTTATCGAACGATGGGATGACCCCGAGTTCAAGAAGAAAAAGAAGTCTTCATGGATGCAAAAAAAGAAAACAGAAAGAAAAAACATATTATTTCAAAAAAAGTCCATGGCTTTCGCCATGGACTTTTTTATTTAAACATTCAATTAGTTGAACATTTCGCCGTACTTGAGAAGTCTCTCGTACTTAGCCTTTGCAGCCTCTTCAGCCTTAGCGAAGAGAACCTCTGCTCTTTCAGGGAATGCCTGCTCAAGTCTCTTATAGCGGGTTTCAGAAGTGATGAACTCGCGGTAAGAAGCTGTAGGAGCCTTGCAGTCAACAGTAAGAGGATTCTTGCCTTCTGCCTTAAGAGTGGGGTTGTAACGGAACATCTGCCAGTAGCCTGCCTCAACCGCTCTCTTCATTTCGAGCTGGCAGTTCTGCATGGTGCCCTTGATACCGTGCATTTCGCAAGGAGCGTAGCCGATAACGAGCGAAGGACCGTTGTAAGCCTCAGCCTCTGTGAGTGCCTTAAGAGTCTGGTTCATGTCAGCACCCATAGCGATCTGTGCAACGTATACATAGCCGTAGGACATAGCAATTTCTGCAAGGTTCTTCTTGCCGATTGCCTTACCTGCTGCTGCAAACTGTGCAACCTGACCGATCTGGGATGCCTTG
>SVRG01000067.1 GCA_015064965.1 Oscillospiraceae bacterium | reverse complement strand
TGTGGAGATAGTAACCGCACCGAGTTTACCTGCCTGAGCAACAATTTCCGCTTCCTTTTCGTGATGCTTTGCATTGAGCACAACGTGCGCAATGCCGTTTCTCTTAAGTTCGCGGGAGAGTTCCTCGCTCTTTTCAATAGAAACGGTACCCACAAGCACGGGCTGACCCTTTTCGTGACATTCTCTTATCTGCTTTACAATAGCGCGATATTTACCGGCGCGGTTCTTGTAAACCGCATCGGGGAAATCTGTTCTTATCATCGGGCGATTGGTGGGAACCTCGACAACATCAAGATTATAAATAGTTCTGAACTCGTTTTCCTCGGTGAGCGCAGTACCTGTCATACCGGAAAGCTTTGAGTAAAGGCGGAAATAGTTCTGGAATGTAATTGTTGCAAGAGTTTTGGACTCTTTTTCTACGTTTACGTGCTCTTTTGCCTCGATAGCCTGGTGCAAGCCGTTATTATAGCGTCTGCCGGGCATAAGACGGCCGGTAAAGCTATCAACTATGATAACTTCGCCGTCCTTAACCATGTATTCAACATCGCGCTTCATGATGCCGTGTGCGCGAATCGCCTGATTTATATGATGCGCGATAGTTGTATTTGCAGGGTCGGAATAATCCTCCATATTGAAATAACTCTCCGCTTTTGCGATACCGTTTGCAGTGAGGAAAACATTGTTTGCCTTTTCGTCAACAATGTAATCCGCACCCTCAGAAATCTCATCCATATCCTGCTTTGAGTCCGTCTCTTTGATGACAATTTTGGTGAGTGTGCGTGCAAATCTATCAGCAATTTCATAAAGCTCGGTGGATTTTTCTCCCTCTCCGGAAATGATGAGGGGAGTTCGCGCTTCATCAATGAGAATGGAGTCCACCTCGTCAACTACGGCAAAGTTATGTCCGCGCTGAACCATCTGATGCTTATAGATAACCATATTATCACGGAGATAGTCAAAGCCGAACTCGTTGTTTGTACCGTAGGTGATATCTGCCTTATATGCAGCCTGCTTTTCAGCCGGCATCTGTCCGTGTACAACAAGTCCTGTAGTAAGTCCAAGGAAACCGTAAACTCTGCCCATTTCCTCGCTGTCGCGTCTTGCGAGGTAATCGTTTACTGTAACAATGTGAACACCCTTTTCAGTGAGCGCATTGAGATATGCGGGCATGGTTGCAACAAGTGTTTTTCCCTCACCTGTCTTCATCTCGGCAATTCTGCCCTGGTGCAGAATAATGCCGCCGATAAGCTGAACATAGAAGGGGCGCTTGCCAAGCACGCGCCAGTCAGCCTCGCGCACTACTGCAAAAGCATCAACAAGGATATCGTCAAGTGTTTCTCCGTCTGCAAGTCTGCCCTTTAAAACTGCAGTCTGCGCGCGGAGCTCATCATCGCTCATCGCCTCGTATTTGGGCGCAAGCGCATCTATTTTATCTGCAATAACTTTGATTTTTTTTACTTGGTGGTCACTGTAAGTGCCGAAAATCTTTGCAAAAAGTCCCATTTTGTTATTTCCTTTCGGAATTTAGTTTATATCTTTATAATTATATCATATCTGAAAGCGAATTTGAACAGATAATGCGAATTTTCACAAATTAATCATAAAATTTCTTGATTATATCGCCAAAACGAAGTATAATCTATTTGTTTTAAGAAAGTAGGTAGTGATATGAAAGATATAAACATTGTTTTGCTTGAGCCGGAAATTCCACAGAATACCGGAAATATTGCGCGTACCTGTGCAGCAACAGGCGCAGCGCTTCACCTTATCCGTCCGCTGGGGTTTGCCATTGATGACAGAAAACTCAAGCGTGCCGGACTTGACTACTGGGACAAGCTCGACATCACATACTACGACGGACTTGATGATTTTTACGAAAAGAATCCGGGAGCGACAGTATATTACTACAGCACAAAAGCGCCGCGTGCATATACCGAAATCGAGTACCCTGAAAACGTATATCTTATGTTTGGAAAAGAGACAAAGGGATTGCCCGAAGAACTGCTTGAAAAAAACCTTGACTGTGTGGTACGCATACCGATGCGTGACAGTTTGCGCAGCCTTAACCTTTCGAACTCGGTTTGTGTCGGCGTATATGAAGTTCTGCGCCAGCGCGGATTTGACGGCCTTTGCGAAAGCGGAAAATACGGGAAGTAAAAAGGAGCCTTAAGGCTCCTTTTTGTTATTATTTCAGGAGTGCTTTTATCTCCGGCGGAACTTTACCGATTGGGAAAACATAAGTTTCGCTGTTATAGCCGTCGCCGTACTTTTCTTCCATTTCCTTGTCGATATAATCGTAGTACGCGCGGAAGGCGCAGGTCTTGTCGATCTCGGTAAACGAGTTCCACACAGAGTAATTAGTACTGTACGTTTGTACTATCTCAAGCAGTTTTTTGATCTGCTGCGCATCAAGTTCAACGCTTGGGTAGTAGTTAAGGTTGGAACCGTATTTTCCTGCATTGATACCATTTACAAGTTCTCTTGTATCGTAAAGATAGCCGAGTTTTGGAACAGGTACTCCAACCTCGTCGGGGCTTTGCGTCTCTGCCACGGTAACTTCCATAACTTCATAACCGTACTTGACAGCGTTCAGCTGCTCATTTTCATACGGAAGCGACTTTATAAACTCTACCGTCTTTGTCATATCCTCAAATACCGGCAATTCGTTAAAGAAAGAATGTTTGGTATTGCGCCAGTCTGTGTAACCGTCCTCTGCACGGTAGAAATCGTAAACTGAAACAAGTCCCATTATGGGTTTTGAAAGTCGGTCATAGTTTGCAACTCCAAACTCGCTTACATAGAGGTCAAGGAACTCTTTTATTGAGCCTTCATATCCCTTATACTCGTCAAGGCGGATGGAATAGCTTGCATTGTAGCCGCTGTCGCACATCTTTTTGAGATACGCTACCCTTTCGGTAAACTCATCGTTCATGCGGCTATCGTTTGCATAAAGTTTCAAAAACTCATCCGTGCCCTCGGTATACTTTGACACCTCATAAACCAGCGGAATCGGCAGACCGAGTTTATTATAGAATGTTACCTCCACTCTGAAGCTTGCACGGTTTCCGTAATAAGGTATTACAACATTGTCTTTATTGTTCTTTTGCTGATTTTTGAGCATTGTTACAAGTGCTTTTATCATTTCGGGGTCATCAAAACGCTTGTTGTCATACTCAATGCTTGAAATACTTGCTTCGGCAAAAGAAATCTGCTTTTCGCTTGGAATATATTCATCCATATTGAAAACATCAAAGCAGAACACAAGTGCGAAAACAGTGAATACCGCAAGGAAAATTGCAAGCCCCTTGACACCCTTGAACATTGCTTTGGGAGTTTTTTCAAGTATGGTATTAAAGAGCATAAAGCTGAGCACTGCACCGCAGACAAAGCCGAAAATCATGTTGGGAATGCCCTCGTTGCTGATTGCGTAGAAGAAAATCCCTGCAAAAAGGGTTACGGTAAACATGAGCATGTATTTGAGTACACTGCCGAGTTTTTTGAACACTATCGGGCGCTCGGAGTTTTCTATAGCGCGGCGGCGGTAGATTTCATTGCCGCCAAGGGTTAGCGCCACAGCAACCAAAAGCGCAATTACAGTGGGCAAAATACGTATTTCTTCAAAATAATTGATAAATACATATACAAATGGCGAAAACCACTCAACAATCTCGTTTTCAAGGAAATACGAAGGATTAAAGTATATAGCAAACATTCCGCGGAGCAAAATCGCACCGTAATAGGTTGCTATTGGATAAAGCATTATTACAAGCGCCATCAACACCTGAACGGTTCCGTTGCCTGAAAAGCTGCCTGCAAAAAGCGTTATCGCATATGTTGTAATGAAATATACAAAGTTTTTAAACAGACATGTAAAGAAAAGTGTCATTACTTCCGGAACTGCAACATCAAAAACAAAAAGCTCAACAGTTGCAATTGCCAGGTTTACAAGCGCACCAAGTGCCGCGCACAAAAGTGCGCTTGTAATGCTTGTAAGATAAAGGGTTTCACGCCCTTGTGGCAGTGCGTGGTAAAAATGCGCGCTGCGGCGTTTCATCATATACCCTAAAGTGATTACACCAAGATAAATTGCAAATGCAAAGGTAAACACAAGGTTAAGCACCATTATGCCTTCCATATCATTGATCGCACGGCGGATAAAGATATCATCAACTATCGGATAACGCTCTCTGAACTCTCCGAAAGACATGATTATCGGAACAGAGAGGGTAAAGAAATTCATCAAAAACGCGAGCAGAACATGTGCAGCTCTGCGGCGCGTGAGGTTTTTAAACAGCGAAAAGTCAACAAGTTTTTCAGAAGACAACTTTGGTGTAGTCATAACCTCTCTCCTCCATTTCACTTATAAATATTTCCTCAAGAGTAAGCGGAATGATCTCGTAAAACTCAGGGTTCAGCGCCTCTATCTTTGCCGCAACTTCTTCACGCGTGCCACGCACAACCGCGGTCACCATGCTTGAGCGTTGCTTGATTGACACAGTGCCGAGTTTTGCAATCTCTTCAGCGCTGATTTCGCGAGAGAACACTGCCTGAACCGTATGAATATTTTCCTTTAGCGTGTCAATTTCACTTTCAAAAAGGATTCCGCCCTTGTGAAGCAGTCCGATATGGTCGCAGATATCCTCAAGCTCACGAAGATTGTGCGATGCTATGATCGGGGTAAGTCCGCTTTCTGCAACCTCGTCTGCCAGAATGCGTTTTACAAGTTGGCGCATAACGGGGTCAAGTCCGTCAAAGGTTTCGTCACAAAGCAGATATTTCGGCTTTGCACTAAGTCCAAGCAGTATTGCTGACTGCTTTTGCATACCCTTTGAAAAAGTTGAGATCTTGCGTTTTTTCGGCAAGCCGAAAAGTGCTACAAGTTTCTCATAAGTTTCCCATGAAAACGATGAATATACTGCCGCATACATATTTGCCATATCCATCAGCGTACTGCTGGGCAAAAAGAACTGGTCATCGGACAGATACACTATCCTATCCTTTAGTTTTACATTTTCGTAAACATTTTCACCGTCATATAACACCTCGCCGCCGTCAGCGCGGAATATGCCGCACATTATGCGAAGCAGGGTCGATTTTCCTGAACCGTTTGAGCCGACAAGTCCGAAAATTGAGCCGCCCTTAATCTCGGCGGTGACATTGTCGAGCGATTTTACCGTGTCGTAATACTTGCTGACACCGTTTATATTAATCATCCTATGTTCCCTCCTTTAAGCGCTTCGCTGACATATTTTTCAATTTCATCTTTGGAAATGCCGTAATCAGACGCCGCTTTTACGCTCTTTCCAAGCGCAAGCAGCAGTTCCTCGCGGTGTGCATCCCTCAAAACAGAGATATCCGATGCAACAAAGTTTCCCCTGCCTGCAAGCGAATAAATAACCCCCTGTCTCTCAAGCTCGCCGTATGCTTTTTGAATTGTATTTGGGTTAATGGCAAGTTCTGCCGCAAGCGCACGCACCGACGGCAAATGCTCGTCAGGTTTTAAAAATCCCTTTATTACAAGGTCGCGCACAGAATTTACGATTTGTTCAAAAATAGGTGTTCTGCTTCGCAAATCTACCATAATGCGGCTCATTATTATCAACCTCCTTCATCGTGTACTATTTGTATTAGTACAGTTATGATATCATGTTTTCATGTCTTTGTCAATAGATTTGGCAAAAATAAATATGTTGACTTTTAATGTCGATTTTTGTATCATAAAAATGAGGTGAGAACATGAAAAAGTTAGTTGCTATACTACTCTGCCTCCTGCTTGCAGGATGCAGCACTGTTATTATAGATGAGGAAGTTCCGTCGATTTATGACACAGCCATGGATGACGGTCAAGTTCTGATAGTTGTAGACGCCGGTCACGGACTTTCGGACGTAGGCGCGATAAACGAAGAAAACCTCGGCACTATAACCGAGGCTGACATAAACTTTGCAGTTGCAAGTGCGCTTTCCGGTTTCCTCGCCGAGCGCGGATACACAGTTGTGATGTCGCATGACGGCGAAACCAAACCAGAAACCAAATATGATGACGGAGAAGACACATACGGTCCCGGTGAACGCGCAGATTTTTCAAATGCGCAAGCCGCTGACCTGTTTATTTCCATCCATTGCGATTCGTTCCCGACAAATACCGATGTATACGGCACAAGGCTATACTACGGCGTTGATACGCCGAATTCAAGTCTGCTTGACCAGAGTTTTGCCGAAGCACTCAAGTATAAAATCGAAGAGAAGTTTCCAAGCGACAAAAAGGTAATTCTGAAGCCAATGAGCGGTAACAGCGCATACACGGTGCTATACAAAACAACTGTGCCATCGGTGCTTGTTGAATGCGGATTTATCACAAATGCATCGGATGCAAAAAAGCTCACCGATGAAAGCTGGCAAAAGGACTTTGCCTCATCCCTTGCAGACGGAATTGATATGTATTTTGAAAAATAAAGTAAAAGGCATCAAGTTTAAAGCTTGATGCCTTTTGATTATTTAACAAGTTTATCCGTTTCGGATGCGTACTTTTCAAGTTTTGCCGCAAGCGCCTCGGCGCTCTTGTCATTTGCAAGATAGTAAATCTTGATTTTAGGTTCTGTGCCCGAAGGACGGACAACCGCAACGTCACCGTTTTCAAGTCCGTAATAAAGCACATCGGACTTGGGAAGGCCGGTACCCTCCACCTTGCCGTCCGCATAGGTAATCGTTTCTGCAAGATAATCGCCGACAAAGCTTACCGCATAGCCGCAAATTGCCTTGGGCGCATTTTCACGGAGAGCTTTCATGGTTCTTGTGCGGCGCTCAATGCCGTCAAGACCTTCCATATAAACATCCATCGACTTTTCGCCGTAATAACCGTATTTTTCATAAAGTCCGAGGAGTGCATCGTAAAGAGTCATGTTCTTTGCCTTATAGTATGCCGCCATTTCAACTGCGAGCATAGCCGCGCAAACTGCATCCTTGTCACGAGCATATGTGCCCTTGAGGTAACCGTAGCTTTCCTCAAAGCCGAGCATAAAGGTACCGTGTCCCTCTGCCTCGTGATTCTTTATAACCTCACCGATAAACTTAAATCCGGTGAGAACATTGTAAAGTTTAACACCGTTTGCCTTGCAGATAGCAGCCGCAAGCTCGGTGGAAACAATGGTCTTTACCGCATATGCATCAGCAGGAATTCCCTCTCCCTCTTTAAGAGCGGTAAAGATGTAATCAAGAAGCAATGCAGCCATCTGGTTGCCTGTGATGGTAACAAACGAGCCGTCTGCACTGCGAGTCATTGCGCCCATACGGTCGCTGTCGGGGTCGGTTGCAACAATAATATCGCTGCCAACCTCATTGGCAAGTTTAATTCCGAGAGTAAATGCATCGGGGAGTTCCGGATTTGGCTTTTTAACTGTGGGGAAATCGCCGTCAAGCACCATCTGCTCTTTTACAGTGTAAAGCTTTGTTACACCGCATGCGGCAAGCGCCTCCGGAACAAGTTTGTAACCTGCACCGTGCAGAGGAGTATAAACAACTGCAAAATCATCCGCAACGTTTTTAACCGCATCGAGCTTAACTCTCTGGGCAAGCACGTTTTGCATATACACGCGGTCAACCTCTTCACCGATTACAATAATCTTGCCAGCCTTTACAGCCTCATCAAAATTATCCTTTTTAACACCGGTAAAGATATCAATTTCTTTAGTTTTTGCTGAAACTACGCTTGCATGCTGGGGCGGAAGCTGTGCCCCGTCCTCCCAATATGCCTTGTATCCGTTGTATTCCTTCGGGTTGTGGGATGCAGTGATATTAATACCCGCAATACATCCGAGATGACGAATTGCAAACGAAAGCTCGGGCGTGGGGCGAACACCGTCAAAAATATAAGCCTTGATATCATTTGCGCTAAGTACGCTTGCCGCAACCTCGGCAAACAAAGTGGAGTTATTGCGGCTGTCGCAAGCGATAACAACGCCTCTTTCCGAAGCATTGCCGCCTTCAAGTTTGATCATCTCTGCCATGCCCTGAGTTGCATGAGCAACGGTGTAAACATTCATCTTGTTGATGCCTGCGCCCATTGTACCGCGAAGTCCGCCGGTACCAAACTCAAGATAACCAAGGAAACGAAGTTCCTTTTCTGTTTCGTCACCCTCTATAGCAAGAAGTTCCTTGCGGCTCTCTTCATCAAGATACGGACTTTCAACCCA
Source organism: Oscillospiraceae bacterium (assembly GCA_015064965.1). Classification (GTDB taxonomy): domain Bacteria; phylum Bacillota; class Clostridia; order Oscillospirales; family CAG-272; genus UMGS902. The sequence continues at coordinate 3,148 of SVRG01000067.1, read as the reverse complement.
TTTTTTAAACTCTGTCTTGTAATTGCTCATCACATATTCTCCTTTAACGCATTAGCAAGCTGGTCGGGACAAGAAGTTCCTCTGCCGCCGCAATCAATTCCGTCAAGACGGCGGATCACCTCATCAACAGCCATTCCCTTTACAAGCGCGGCAACCCCCTGTGTATTTCCGTGGCAACCGCCGATAAAACGAACATCTGTAACAATGTTGTCCTCAACAGTAATATGTATCATGCGGCTGCAAGTGCCGCGTGTCTTGTAATCAAATTCCTTTTTCATATTATTCCTCATATACGCCGATTATAGTATAATCTGCGCGAATTGTAGATAAAAACAACAGAAATGCAAAAAGCGTTTCGCCGCTCGCCGAAAATGTGCAAATATGCGCATATCCGTCAGTATACATAAGCGGTACGGCTACGTTTTTAATAAAACCTATGCCAAGCACGCTTGCGCCCGTATATATCTGCGCCCATACATCAAGATCGCGCGCAGAAAGCCGTAAATCTATGTTTTGTATATTGTTGGTTTCTATTATACCACGAAATCCTCTGCAAAGCAATGCAAATTTTGTTGTAATATCATTACTTTCGACAGAAACCACTCTTGCGATGAAAAGTTCGTATCTTTCGATAAGTCCGTATACGGTGAGAAGTGCACCATCGCGGCTGTTTTCTATGGGAAGTATGCAAAAATCACACACTCCTGCGCTTACATCCTCGCAAGCATCCGTAAATGAACGCACATATGACGGTGAAAGACGCGAGTTTTTCTTTTGAAACTGCAAAAAAGCAGCTATAAGCACCTGACTCTCTGCAAATGCAACCGTGCCGTCAAGTCGCTTTTCTCCGTCAAAATCGGTAAAAAGCGCCGGTGAAGGCTTCAGCTTTGCCACTGTTTTCAGTTTGGATGTAACTTTTGCGCAAAAATCTGCAACATATGCCCCTTTATCGGCATTCAGTTTACCTTTTACAAGCGATGCATTTTCAACCAAAGCGCCATCCGATACTTCATCTATATCGGGCATTGAAGGCATATACATTTCAAGCGGCATATCATCTGTGAAAAAGCTCTTGCTTTTTACATTTTTAGCCGCAGCCGTAGCGACAAATCCGGCAAGCTCGCTTAAATTTGCGCTCATCCTCTCTGCGACAGAGGCTTCCTTTTCGATATATCGCGCAATGTTATCCGCCGCGCTTTTTATGCTAGCAAAGCTCAGTTTCATGACAATTTGGAAAGAACTTCGTAGCTTGCGGCAAGGAACGCTTTCATCTCGTTTTCGTCAAAACGGCGCTGGCTGAGTACTGCAAGAGAGTATATCTGCTTTGCAAGAAGCGCGTTTATCTCTCCGTCGCTCTCGGAAAGTTTCTTGATGAGCGGGTTTTCTACATTTACCACAAGAGAATTCTCTGCAGCAAATCCTCCGCCCATGTTCATGCCGCCTGCGGCATAAATCTTAAACATATCCTCCATTCTGCGGCTCTCCTCGCTGAACGAAAGAATGGCAGGAATGGATGTATCTGTAAGTCTTTCACATTTAACGGTAAGCTTATCATCGCCCGCCGCCTCACGGAAAAGTTTTTCAAGTTTTTCGGAGTGTTCAACTTCACCGTCTGCTTTAAGAGCATCGGTAATGTCAGAGTCAACACGCTTAAACTTTACATTTTCGTTTGCGCCCTCAAGCATCTGCACAAACTGTGTATCTATCATCTGTGCAAATTTTACTACCTTTATTCCCTTTCCCTCAAGCATGGAAATATACTGTGCCTGAAGTTCAACATCCGATGAATAATAAACGGTATTCTCGTTGGTTTCTTTTGCGCTTTCAAGATACTCGCTAAGCGTTACAAATCCCCCGTGAACAACCTCCATAAGAAGTGATCCCTTTGCCTTATCATAAAACTTTCTGTCGCAAAGTGCCGCATATTCACAGAATGTTTTAATATCGGACCACATTCCCTCAAACTTTTCACGGTCATTTTTAAAGAGTGAGTTTATCTTGTCAGCAACCTTTTTAACGATGTGTGCGGAAATCTTATCAACATATCCGTTTGCCTGAAGATAACTTCTTGAAACATTGAGCGGAAGCTCGGGACAATCAAGCACGCCGCGAAGCATGAGGAGGTATTCGGGAATGACCTCTTTGATATTATCTGCAACAAACACCTGATTATAATACAGTTTTACCTGTCCTTCAAGGCTTGCAAACTCATGTGTGAGTTTGGGGAAATACAGAATACCCTTGAAATTGAGCGGATAGTCCGCCTTGATGTGAAGCCAGAACAAAGGATCGTTAAAGTCGCCGAAAACCTTATGATAAAACGCCTTGTATTCTTCATCGGTGCACTCCGAAGGACTCTTTTGCCAAAGTGGAGTTGTATCGTTTATCGGCTTTTCTTCATCTGCTTCGTCACCCTCTTTTGTTTCTGCATCATCGTCAACAAAGTAAATCTCAATGGGCATAAACGAGCAGTATTTATCAAGCACGGCGCGGAGAGTTGATGCGTTAAGATACTCCTCGCCCTCTGCGTTGATGTGCATAACTATATCAGTACCGCGTTCGCTCTTTTCATACGGAACAGTCATTTCATAAGAGCCATCATCTGCGCACTCCCACTTTACACTATCGCCTCCGCGGTAGGAAAGGCTGATAACATCCACCTTATCCGCAACCATGAACGCAGAGTAAAATCCAAGTCCGAAATGACCGATAATACCGTCGGTCGCGCCCTCGCTTTCGCCCTCATACTTCTGTATAAACTCAAGTGCGCCAGAAAGAGCAATGTTGCCGATGTATTTTTTCACTTCTTCTGCATCCATGCCAAGACCGTTATCGGAAACGGTGATCGTACGCGCTTTTTTGCTGACGCTTACAGTGATTCTTCCGTCAAACTCGATATCCTTTACCTCGCCGAGCGAAATAAGACGCTGAAGTTTTGTAATAGCATCGGAGGCATTGGAAACTATCTCGCGGAGAAAAATTTCCTTATCCGAATAAAGCCAACGTTTGATAATGGGAAATATATGTTCTGTTTCGACGGATATCCCGCCTTTTTCATTCTTGATTTCTTCTGCCATTTTTTAATGATTCCTTTCGTTTGGGTATATGATTTATAATTATATATTAAAACTATTAGAAAAACAATATC